>JAVVPJ010000146.1:0-3822 GCA_036655815.1 Oscillospiraceae bacterium | reverse complement strand
TGGGCTTGTCGCGGCGGGCATGATGGTGGCGTGTATGCTATGGTTTTTTTGCTATAACGAGGTGGTCACCAGCGACAAGTTCCTTGATATCTTTGGCAGAATTGTGCCAACGGCCGCACTGATTGCCAGCATGACACTGCGACTGATTCCCAAGCTGGTAGGTCAGATCAAGACCATCGCCGACAGCCAGAGCACCATGGGGCTGACTGTGACCAGCGGCAGTCTGTGGCATAGAGCCAAAAGCTGTGCACGGATTCTCTCCATTTTGGTGACGTGGGCGCTTGAGGATGCCGTGATTACTTCCGATTCGATGCACGCACGGGGGTATGGTTCGCGAAAGCGTACGCACTTTACGCCCTTCGTATTTTGCCGGCGCGATCTGAGAATGCTCGCCCTCATCGGAGCGCTTGCACTGCTGAGTCTGGCGGCCTATGTACTGCGCATCGGACGAATGCTGTACTATCCCGTCCTGAATGGGCTACGCTACGACGGTGTCGCCATTGTATGCTACGCAGCGTTCCTTCTGCTGGGATTGCTGCCCGTCATAATCACAGCAAGGGAGGACGCAAAATGGAAATTCTTAGAATTGAAGCGTTGAATTTCACCTATGCGCTGGGAACGACCCCGGCACTGCAAGATATTTCTCTTTCGGTGGAGGACGGTGAGTTTCTACTGCTCTGCGGACGCTCGGGCTGTGGAAAATCAACGCTATTGCGCCACTGCAAGCCATCGCTGCGTCCGGCGGGCCGGCTGTGTGGGCATATTCTGTTTGCTGGAAAGGCAATTGAAGAAGCTGACAATCAGATCGGATTTGTCATGCAAAATCCTGACGCGCAAATCGTCACCGATATGGTGTGGCATGAGCTGGCATTCGGGCTGGAAAATCAGGGGGTTCCCACGCCGGAGATTCGCCGGCGCGTGGCAGAAATGGCCAACTATTTTGGCATTCACACATGGTTCAGAAAAAGAACGGCCGAACTATCAGGCGGACAAAAACAACTGCTAAACCTCGCGGCAGTGATGCTGATGAATCCGCAGCTTTTGATTTTGGACGAGCCGACAGCGCAGTTGGATCCTATTGCGTCACAGGAATTTATCAACATGCTGGGCAAGCTTAACCGGGAACTGGGAACCACGATTCTCCTCACAGAGCACAATCTGGAGGAAGCATTTGCACTCTCTCATCGCGTGGTACTGATGCGGGATGGGCGAGTGTTAACCGAAAAATCTCCGCGCGAAATGGTGAAGGTGCTAGCTCAATGCGATCATGAGGGCATGTTTTGTGCGCTGCCCTCTGCCGCCCGCATTGCCGCCGACTGTCCCGCTGGGGGAGACGTTCCGCTCACTGTCGTGGAGGGACGTTACTGGATGAGCCGTCGTTTTGCAAACAGACAGCTCACGCTTCCCAAGCGTCCACCAATTTCACCACGTGGGCATGAGGAGGCACTGACGCTGCGTGATGTATGGTTTTCCTATCAAAAAGGGTCCGATCCGGTGTTGCGGAATCTGAATCTTCATGTGATGTGCGGCGAGAGCTTTGCAATTCTTGGAGGAAATGGGTCCGGAAAAACAACGGCGCTGTCGATGCTGGCAGGACGCCTCAAGCCGTTGGATGGAAAAGCGTTTGTCGCGGGGGTGGATGTGGCCAAACAAAAATCGGCCGACCTCTTCTTTCACAATCTAGGCGTACTCCCACAGAATCCGCAGTCACTGTTTGTCTTTGAAACGCTGCATCAGGATTTGGAAGAAGTCCTAAAATTGTCCCAATTCAAGCTGGCAGAAAGGGATTGTCGCGTTGCCAACATCGCCGAACGCATGGATCTTACACGGCTTCTCATGCGGCATCCCTATGATCTTTCAGGTGGAGAACTGCAAAAAGCGGCATTAGCCAAAATCTTGCTGCTCGAACCCAAAATTCTACTGCTGGATGAACCCACCAAGGGGCTGGATGCGCTCTCCAAACGTCGGCTGGGAGAGCTGCTGCGGGTTCTGCAAGCGGATGGAATGACCATCCTGATGGTGACGCACGATGTGGAGTTTGCAGCGCTGTATGCCGACCGTTGCGCCCTGTTTTTTGACGGTTTTCTGGTGTCCGAGGCAGATACGCGAACATTTTTTACGAGCAATCGTTTTTATACCACTGCAACCGCGCGTATCACGCAGCATCTTGCGCAGGGCATCATGACCTGTGAGGAGGGGGTGGCACTGTGCCAAGAAAACGCATCATTCTGATGCTATCCATTCTGCTGTTGGTTCTTCCCACGGCACTGGTGCTCTACACGCTTTTTGACAACCGCAATTACGGTCTGATCTCCCTCGTGATGGTTTTTCTGGCGCTGATACCGTTCTTGATGCGCTATGAGATGAAAAAACCACCCGCTCGCGAATGGATTCCCATTGTGACTATGGCGGCCATTGCCGCCGTAGGGCGCTTTGCTTTTGCACCGCTGCCACATTTCAAACCCGTGAGCGCCATCATCATTGTCACCGCGATGGTATTTGGGGCGGAGGCCGGATTTTTGACCGGTGCGTTAGCAGCGCTTGCTTCCAACTTATTTTTCGGGCAAGGGCCATGGACACCCTGGCAGATGTTCGCATGGGGCATGATAGGGTTTCTTGCAGGGGCGTTGGCCAAGCACGGATTTCTAAAAAAGAAGTGGCAGATTTGTCTGTATGGTGCAACCACGGGTTATCTTTATGGCTGGATACTGAACATATGGGCGGCTTCCACAATGATGATGGCAGAAATGAGTTGGCAAGCTTTTTTGTCCCTTTATGTTTCCAGCTTTGTGCTGGATTCCGTACACAGCATTTCGACGGTGATTTTTTTGTTGCTGATTGCAGGGTCTTGGGGGGCAAAACTGCGACGTGTACAGTTAAAATTTGGAATTTTATGTGAGGCAAATGTCAAAGGGCCACTTACTCGGAACTGATTTGGTTGTGATTGCGTTTCGGGTCTATCAAAAATCGACAAAGGATGCTTCCCTTGTCGATTTTTTGATGCACAAAGTTGCATTCGATCATCTCAGTCTCGGTAGCATCCTGCACATCGCTGCGGTATTCTGATCAGCAAGTCATCGCTCAACAGGCTGAAAACCAAGTCACACAGCATATGGGCAGTCGGGTACAACTTTGTCAGACATGGCTTGCTGTCTCCTATCAGAATGGTGGTGTGATAACGTCATTCTACCAGGAATCCGCATACCTTGTCGGCTTTGTCTTTTCTGGATTTGCGCAACTGATGATACCTAGCGATGTGCGGACAAAATTTAGGACTCTGTGCTTAGGCGAGATTTGGTCCGCACTCCCGTATACTAAGGGCACTGTCAATAGTTTTTCGCAAATTGGTTTGCAGTCGTATGATAAAAGGAATTAACCCACCATAAAAGCATCATCAGCAATAGTTTCCAGGTGCTTCATATTCATGTATTTCTTGTTGCCCCATTGTGTGCCGGCAACGTGCCGCAGCCGGGCACAGACCAGCATCAGGGCTGAGTTTCCATCCGGGAAGGTACCTACGACTCTTGTCCTTCGACGAATTTCCCGGTTGAGCCGCTCAATTACATTGTTTGTCCGTATCCTCGTCCAGTGCTCAAATGGAAAATCAGCGTAAGTTAAGGTCTCATCTACGCTGTCTTCCACCTTTTTGGCTGCTTCCTTTAGTTTCATCTCTTTCAGTGTCTGGACAACTTCCTGAGCCTTTTTTCTAGCTGCCGTCTTGCTCTCTTGGGCATGAATTGCTTTGAGCATTTTAGCAACCACCTTGCTCTTGGAACGAGGCACAACCGAGAATACATTACGGTAGAAATGTACCACACAACG
>JAVVPJ010000145.1:0-3843 GCA_036655815.1 Oscillospiraceae bacterium | reverse complement strand
CCCCGCTTCAGGTCATCCTCATCCGGTTTGCGTGGAGCCGACTCTGTCCGCTTGTTGACCATCCATCGTCTTCCTTTTTAAAGCAGGTTTAGCAAAGGACAACGGTGCAACAACATTTGGCATCGTATAGAGATCACCATGCTGCAAAATGCACGGCGCCGCCTTCCTATCTATGTGGAGGCGGCGCCGTTTTGAACCACTGCTGCCATGTAGAGGTGAGGCCTATTCCTCACTCAATTCGCTCAGACGGGGTGGGAAAAACTCATCGGTCGGGAATGAAATTTTGTCGAATAATTCACAGGGATCACTGCTTCCCGTCCCTGTAGTGCAATCCTTGGAAGGCACGCAGAAATCATAGATTGGAATCATCACCTGCACCCGACGCTCAAGCTGTACAATAGAGAAAAGTCCAATGGTAATACAAACAATGCGTTGTGACGTACATCCGACAAATCCACCGTCAAACTGGGCCGCAATGGCCTCCGGAGGCACCATACCCGGCGTCGTATGGCGTTCGCTACAGTCGCAGACACGACAGGCCAAGATCATAGGATCGATCACCTGGACGTTAACAATAGGAGCACATCCGCATGCCGATGCATAACTGCTTTCAGTGCTAAAGGTCTTGACGCTGGCCTCACTGCCAAACAAAATCGTCTTCTTGGAAAATGTTGTAAGTCCTTCAATAATCACAGGGGCTGATGCAGGACTATAATAGGCCGCTAGGGTAATCTTGAAGAAGAATGTCATATCCACCGAGTAAAAGCCTTTGTTGAAAGCGACCGGCTCGACCTCAAAGTAAACACCGATGGCCTCGGCCGAGCGTGCCTTAATGCAGGTTGCTGCATCGACCACCTCTTGTGCGCACGCGGTAAAAATCACTTGAAGGTCCTTGATGCAGTCTTTGTCTCCGCAGCTATCATAGATCCTTCTGGTGTCTACGCACACCGCCTCGCGGAAGACATTGGCCGCGTTGCAGTTGTCATTGGAAGTTGCCATATAAATCCTCCTGTTCGATGAATCAAGTTGTACTCAATACATTGTATGAATGAGAGGATTTTTTGTGACCCATGAATCAAATTCGGCTGCGATTTCCCTGCGAACTGCGTCAAACCTTGCTCAAGCGGGCATAAGCCGCCATGATTTTTTTGGCGCCCACACGATCGAAATCGATCTCCAAGAGCAAATCTCCTCCCATAGGCGCAATGCGTCGGATGATGCCCTCACCGAATACGCGGTGCGTCACGCGATCGCCCGCCACCAGCGTGGGCATGCTCTCTGCTGTCACAGTTGGTTTGAGATCCACTCCCTGCCGTTGGCTCGGTACGGCATCGTGGGCACGGGAGTAGGTAGGCGTTTGCGCTGTGGTGCGCCTTCCCTTTTGCTCGATCAAGGAAGTAGGGATCTCAAGGATAAAGCGTGATGGTTTTCCATAGAGTGTCTGCCCAAACAGCATACGCCTCCTGGCAGTTAAAAGTGTCAGGTGCTCACGCGCTCTGGTAATCCCAACGTAAGCCAACCGCCTTTCCTCCTCAAGCTGTTCCGGATCGGAAAAGGCACGAGACGAAGGGAAGATTCCCTCTTCCATGCCAGGAATGAACACCACCGGAAATTCCAGTCCCTTAGCCGCATGCAGTGTCATCAGTGTGACGGCATCTGCATCTGGGTCATAGTTGTCCAGATCGGTATAGAGTGCCACCTCTTCTAGAAAGCCACCCAGCGAAGGCTCTTCTGTTTCGTTGGTGTAGCGTTGCATGGTTGTTTTAAGCTCCTCAATATTTTCCATGCGCGTCTGTCCCGTAACCCCCTCGGTCAACAGCATGGCACGATAGCCTGTATCCCCCACCAGCTTCTCCAACAAATCAGGAAGCGGCATGGTCTGAGATGCTTGAACCAGCTCTGTCATGATGCCTGCGAACTCATTGAGCTGTTTCGCCTTGCGTTGCAACGGAGCATAGTCCCCCGCATGTGTCAACACATCAAACAGGCCGACGCCCACCATGCCAGAAATTTCCTGTGCGGTGGCCACCGTTGCATCACCGATTCCACGCTTAGGCTCATTGATGATGCGAGAAAGTCGCAGCACATCAGCCGGATTTTGCAACACGCTTAAGTAGGCTACCATATCCCTGATCTCTTTGCGATCAAAAAAGCGGGTTCCCCCTACAACCTTATAAGGAATCCCAGCGGACACCATCGCTGTCTCCAACGTAGCGGATTGGGCATTGAGACGGTAGAGCAGCGCACAGTCGCCATATTTGCGGCCGTTTCGCACCTCTGCGGCAACCGCATCGGCAATTAGTCCGGCCTCCTCCCGCTCATCCTCAGCACTGCACAGCACCACCTGCGCCCCAGATCCCGCCGCAGTCCAGAGTGTCTTTCCCTTGCGACCCTGATTATGTGCAATAACGGCGTTGGCTGCATTGAGGATGTTCTGGGTGGAACGATAGTTCTGCTCAAGGCGCACAACTTTTGCACCTTCAAACTGCTGTTCAAATGAGAGAATGTTTTCAATCGTGGCCCCTCGAAAACGGTAGATGCTCTGGTCGTCATCTCCCACGACGCAGAGATTGCCCCGTGCGCCTGCCAGCAGCGCCACAAGACGATACTGCGAGCGGTTGGTATCCTGATATTCGTCCACCATGAGATAACGGTAACGCCTCTGATACTTTTCGAGCACATCCGGGTTTTGTTCAAAGAGACGCACCGTCATCGTAATAATGTCATCAAAGTCGAGCGCATTCGCCTCACGAAGCCGATTCTGATAGGCTTCATAGATCCGTGCAACCCGTATGGCATAATAATCATCAGCCTTTTTCACGCGCTCCATCATCTCGGCAGGCGTCTCAAGACGATCCTTTGCTTCCCCCATCATAGACAGGACTGTGCGTGGTTGAAACATCTTGTCATCAAGGTTGAGAACCTTGAGCACATCTTTGACCACCCGCTGGGAATCATCGGAATCATAAATCACGAATCCGCTCTTATACCCGAGCCGCTCGATATCACTGCGTAGCATGCGCATACAGACCGAATGGAAGGTAGCTGCCATAACCTGTCCTCCTTGCTCCTCCCCGAGCATGGAAGCAAGACGCGCACGCAATTCTCCGGCTGCCTTATTGGTAAACGTAATGGCCATGATCTCCCACGGACGCGGCGGATTTTCACGCAATAGGCTGCACATCCGCGCATCCTCCACCGTCCTTCCGTCACAGGCCTCTTGCAAAAATGCCAAGTCCTCAGTGTTCACATGAAAAGGGATCTGCCGACTGTGATAAGCGCCACCAAACAGCAATAAATTAGCGATGCGATGAATGAGCACTGTTGTTTTGCCGCTACCGGCCCCCGCGAGAATTAAAAGAGGTCCCTCGGTGGTCAGCGCAGCGAGACGTTGCATGTCATTGAGATTGGGGAAACGTTGTTCAATCAACGTGCGTCGCATGGACAGGTAACGCGCCGAATCGGTATCATTTAACATAAATGTCTCTCCTGTGCAGTTGATAATATTTTTATATTTTCACATTTCACTCCGTGGATTGAAGCCATGGTACTTCGGGTAATGACCAAACAATCCCTATGATGCATTTGCTGGACATTGCCCATGAGCAGAGCCACTGTGCGGCTATTATATCACATCCCGTAACAAAATGAAATTTTGTTGGATAGAATTGAGCTTTACGTCGCAGTATGATATAATTTTAAAGTTTAGCGACACACTGTGAAGCACGCATTTGGCAAAGGAGCATCCGTTATGAATGTATCGTTTCTGTTGGAATCTGTTCAGCTGTTTTTCTTGGACAAGGGAATTTTCCTGCTTTTGTCACTGGCTATTGTGATCTCGGG
>JAVVPJ010000144.1:0-3844 GCA_036655815.1 Oscillospiraceae bacterium | reverse complement strand
CACTGCCCTGTTTGTCGAAACGTCATCGGATGAGGAAATTGACAGTCATCTCTGTCTGCAAGAAAACCTGCGTCTGGCCGAGCAGCTTGGTGCTCGCATCGCTACGGTATATGGCGAGGATATTCCTTCTCAAATTGTACAGTACGCTCGAGTGAGCGGCGTCACCAAAATTGTGATTGGGCGTTCCAACGGCCACCGGCATCTCCCATTTTGCAAAAAAAGTCTGGTTGAAAGTTTGACAGGTCTCGCCCCCGACCTTGATATTTATATCATCCCCGCAGAGACGCCCACGTTCCCCCACAGGCGCCAGCACATGCATGACCCGGCACGACGGGTTCTGCGAGATTCCGCGCTGACTGTGGGCATTCTTGTGTTAACTACATTGATGGGTGCGTTATTTGACCATGCTGGTCTGAGCGAAGCGAACATTATCACGGTATATATTTTGGGTGTGCTATTCATCTCAATGCTCACCAGTGGCAAGCGTTACGGCGCGGCGGCATCTTTTGCCAGTGTGTTTGTGTTTAATTTTTTCTTTACGACACCGCGCTTTACGCTCTTAGCTTATGACCCAGGTTATCCATTGACTTTTTTTGTGATGTTCACCGCCTCTTTTCTGACCAGCACCTTAACCATGCAAGTGAAAAAGCAAGCGCGACAATCGGCACAAAAAGCATGGCGCACCGAAATTCTGTTGGAAACCAGTCAAAAGCTGCAACAGTGCAAAAATCAGGAGGAAATTTTACAAGCAGCGGCGGGTCAGCTCATGCGTCTGTTGGGATGCAGCATTCTGTTCTATCCATCCGATGGCAATGCGCTTGGGAATCCCTGCTTTGTTCCGCGCAATGGTGAGCCTCACCCATCCGACTACTTTGACGGGCCATCTGAGCGTGCTGCCGCAGAATGGGTATTGCGAAACAACAAGCATGCCGGCGCCACCACTGACACGCTTCCCAACGCACGATGCCTCTGCATGTCAGTGCGTAATCACGATATTGTTTTTGCTGTTGTGTCCATTGCGATGGAACGAGGTCGGGGACTGGACGCATTTGAGAAAAGTTTGCTGATCGCGCTACTGCGTGAATGTGCCCTTGCGCTGGAAAAGGAGCGCATGAGCCAAGAAAAAAGCAAAATTGAATTACAAGCACATCAGGAACAGCTGCGCACCAATCTGCTGCGTGCAATTTCGCATGATCTGCGTACACCATTGACCAGCATTTCGGGCAATGCCGGCGTGCTAATGAGCAATTCTGAGATACTTGATGAGCGGAAAAAGCAATGCCTTTATGTGGATATTTATGAGGATTCGCTCTGGCTCATCAATTTGGTGGAAAACCTGCTTTCGGTCACGCGCATTGAAAACCAAACAATGCAGCTACGGCTCAGTCCAGAGCTGGTGGGCGAAGTGATTGACGAGGCCCTGCATCACCTCAGTCTCCGTCAGTCGGAGCATCCCATTTCGGTCACGTTGTCAGATGATCTTTTGATGGCGCGCATGGATTCCCGCTTGATTGTACAGGTGCTGCTCAACATTGTGAACAACGCGATTAAATACACGCCACCTGGCTCCCCGATTGATATTGTGGCTCTCCGAATGGGCACATTGGTATGCATTGAGATTTCCGACTGCGGAAACGGTGTGTCCGACGCCGATCAATCACATCTGTTTGATATGTTCTATACCGGTGAAAACCGAACTGGTGACAGTCGACGCGGCTTAGGCTTGGGCTTGTTTCTATGCAAATCCATTATCACTGCCCATGGTGGAACCATTGCTGTGCGGGACAATAAGCCGCACGGTGCCATTCTCTCATTTACGCTACCCGCGCAGGAGGTTGAGTTACATGAGTAAGCCAAAAATTTTAGTAGTTGAGGATGACAAGGCTGTCCGGAATCTGATTGTCACCACCTTAGAAACCCAGTACTATCAGTATTTGATTGCGGCAACAGGAGCCGATGCACTGCTGGAGGCCGCTTGCCATCAGCCAGACATCATCATTCTCGACCTTGGTCTGCCTGACATGGACGGCGTCGACCTCATCAAGAAAGTGCGTTCCTGGTCACGCATCCCCATCATTGTAGTGAGCGCCCGCAGCGAAGATGATGATAAAATTACTGCGCTTGATGCCGGGGCCGACGATTATCTCACCAAGCCCTTCAGCGTGGAGGAATTATTGGCGCGTCTTCGTGTCTCGCTGCGCCGTCTCCACTATGACCAGGCCCGCATAGGCGAAGCATCAAGCATTTTTTCCAATGGGAATCTGCGCATTGACTACGCAGCGGGCTGTGTGTATCTGGACAGCGATGAAATCCATCTGACCCCCATCGAGTACCGGCTTTTGTGCCTGTTGGCTCAAAATGTGGGCAAGGTTTTAACCCATAACTATATTCTCAAGGAAGTATGGGGCAGCACACTTCCCTCGGACACACCCTCGCTTCGAGTCTTCATGGCGACACTGCGTAAAAAGATTGAGGAGACCCCTTCTCAGCCCAAATATATCCAGACACATGTTGGAATAGGCTATCGCATGTTGCGTCTCGAAGATGGAGAATGATTTTTTTGCACAATCGCATATTTATTTTCAAAAAGGCCAGAAATATAGTTGACATTTGCATTATCACAGTGTATAGTGTAATGGAATGCTCGGCCTACACCGTGCGCTAAATAGAAAATGAGGTATCTGAATGTACAACGACAAAATTCTCACTTGCAAAGACTGCGGCAGCGAATTTGTTTTCACCGCCAACGAGCAGGCCTTCTACGCTGAAAAAGGTTTCACCAATGAGCCCCAGCGTTGCAAACCTTGCCGTGACGCCCGTAAGAACGGCGGAAGCGCCCCCCGTGGTGAGCGCGAAATGTTCGAGGCTGTTTGTGCTGAGTGCGGTAAGACCTGTAAGGTCCCCTTCCAGCCCAGAAACGATCGCCCCGTCTATTGCAGTGACTGCTTCTCTAGCAGAAGATAAATCACTCCAGCCACAAAAACACTCCCTTTGCTTCGGCAGAGGGAGTGTTTTTATATTGATTGGCATCTGTTTCTCTCAATTGAGAAATAACGTATGCCATTGCATTTTATGGCATGATGCGTTATGATAGTGGCATATCCTACAGAGTTTGCCGCTCTGTTTCGTCATTTTCCCCGTAACGGCCTTGCTGTCTGCAAAACTGACTTGCACGATGTCGTTTTCGCCTTTCTCACTGCTGTGCATCCCTCAGGAATGAGCCAAGAGGTATTTCCCATTCATCTCTCATTGCATCATTGAAAGGAAGTGACAATCTTGTCAAGCCCAACAGGCCGTGAGGCCATCACTTATCTCTGTAATCACTCTTGGAATGCAAGCCGTTTGGGCTTGGAACGTACGCGGGAGTTGCTACAGCGTGTCGGGAACCCCCACAAAAACCTGCGGTTTGTCCACATAGCAGGCACCAACGGAAAAGGTTCCACAGCAGCCATCACCGCTTCGATTCTGCGAGCGGCAGGGTATCGCACCGGTCTCTACACCTCTCCTTATATTCACACTTTCCATGAACGCATGCAGATTGATGGTGTACCCATCGCCGACGATGAGTTAATGCGCCTGACTGAGCTGATTCGTCCTCACGCAGAGGAAATGAAGGATCATCCCACAGAATTCGAACTCATTACTGCTCTTGCATTCCTGTATTTTTTGCATGGCAGATGCGATATTGTGGTGCTGGAGGTAGGGCTTGGTGGGCGGCTGGATTCTACAAATGTCGTGGAAGCCCCCGAGGTTTCGGTGATTACTGCGATCGGGCTGGATCACACCGCAGAGTTGGGTAATACGCTTGAAGAGATCGCAGGAGAAAAGTCCGGCATTATCAAAC
>JAVVPJ010000143.1:0-3848 GCA_036655815.1 Oscillospiraceae bacterium | reverse complement strand
ACTTGTGCTGGGAGCGGACGATTTCTCGGAGTTTTTGACCCGCACACAGGTTGCGTCGCGCGTGGCGGCTCACGACCGAACCGTTATTGAGAAGATGCGGGTTGAGTTGGCGAAAATCTCGGCTCTCAAGGATCAAATACAAGATGACAAGTCCGAAGTCGAGGCTTCCAAAGGACAAATGGCTGTGAAGCAGTCGCAGTTGGGACAGGAATTGACCAAAACGCAGGATCAGATTCAGGATATGTCTGCGCTGGAATCGGAGTACAAGGCCAATAAGGCAAAGATCGACGCAGAAATGAAGCAGGTTCAGTCAGAGGTTGACGAGATCTACAAGCAGATCAACTCAGTGGGAGACTATGAGGGCGGTGTCATGATTTGGCCGGTGCCGGGCTACAAGCGCATCAGCTCGGAATATGGCTGGCGCTTTGGAGGCACAGACTATCACACCGGAATTGATATCTCTGGCTCCAACGCGGCGGGGCAGGGCATTTATGGCAAGCCGATTGTTGCTGCTGCTGCCGGAAAGGTGGCGTTTACCCAGCTTACGTTTGTCCAGGGACGGGGCTATGGCCGCTATATCATCATCGACCACGGCGGCGGCATATCCAGCCTCTATGGACACACCAGTGGGCTGGCAGTTAAGGTGGGAGATACCGTCACGCGTGGTCAGACCATTGCTTATGTGGGATCGACCGGTTGGTCAACCGGGCCGCATCTGCATTTTGAGGTACGTGTCAACGGCAAACATACGCCACCGCGTCCCTATTTGGGAATCTGATGCGTGTGCATACCATGCTAAAGGAGCTTGCATGAATAGAAAGATATCACTGGGCGGCGCTGTGACGCTTGCCATCATGTTTTCTACAGTAACATTTATCATGACCATGATTTATGCTGAAGGCAAATTCAACGATAAGGTATTCAACCTCAAGGAGCGCGAAACCATGTATGCCAAGTTGGCTGAGGTTGATCGCCTGGTGCGACAGAACTACTATAATGCGATTGATGAAGATGCCCTCAACGACAGTTTGATCCGCGGTTACGTCAGTGGCATCAGCGACCACTATGGCCTGTATCTGACGGCAGAGCAGTATGCAGATACGATGCGAGATTATGATGGCAAGATGGTGGACATTGGAATTCTAACCAGCATGGATCCTGGTGGATACATTCGCGTGGAAGAGGTATACACCAACTCACCCGCTGAGGTGGCCGGTTTGATGCGAGATGATCTGATTGTCAAGGTGGACGAACTGGCCGTGACCGCAGATCACTATGAGGCGGCCGTGGACGCGCTCAAGGGCGAGCCGGGAACCACTGTGACCCTTCTTGTGCGGCATGAGGGAGCCGAAAAGAGTATTCCAATTACCCGCCGCAAAGTTGAGGTCCTGTCGGCGAGCTACCGCGTGATTGGGGACATTGGCTATATCCGCATCAAGGAATTTAACGACAACACGCCTGAACAATTTGACCGCGCGCTGTCGCAGCTGATCAATGAGGAGATGGTCAAGGCACTGATCTTTGATGTGCGTGGCAACCCAGGTGGCACCATTGAGGCGGTGGGCAGGATGCTGGATCAATTGCTGCCCGAGGGACCGATCGTTTCCTCGACCGATCGAAACAATCAGACGGTGGTACTCTATAGCAGTGATGCCAACGAGGTGACAATCCCCATGGCGGTGCTCATCAACAACAAGTCTGCTTCGGCCGCCGAACTGTTTGCTCAGGCGCTCAAGGACTACAACAAGGCCAAAATGGTGGGCGTCACAACTTATGGAAAGGGTTCGATGCAGAAGATCTATCCCCTGTCGGACGGCTCGGCGCTGGATATCACGGTGGCGCGGTACAATCCACCCGTGTCTCCCAATTATGAGGGTGTAGGCGTCAAGCCGGATTATGAGGTTAAGATGACCGTGGATCAGGAGAAGGAACAGGAAAATCTTGATGAGCAGAGCGATCCCCAACTCAAAAAGGCGGTTGAGGTGGTTAGCGCACTGGTCAAAAATCAGAGCAGCCAGCAAACGCCGGAATCGGTGGTATTGCCTTCGTTGCCCGTGCCGGCCAAGTCTACAAAAGCAGCTTCGTCAGGGCGAGACGGCGCGTAAAATAAAAACCGCATAGTTTGGCGTTGCGCCACATAAGGATGTCCCAAAGCATGTTTCGCACAGAGGATAGCGAGGCCATGCGCAGGACAGAATAATGTGGCGCTGTCTCCCCTGTGGATGGTTTGAAAAAGAGGGACTTGACAGCACTGTCCACTTTGACTATAATACATCTATTGTATTTTTGCTGGGTGGTTTGATACGATCCAGTCGGGAGAGGCGCACGTTGCGGCCGATGACTTTGCCCGGGAGGGGTGGAGATCGTTGGGCTGCAAATCATTTATGCAATTTTTCATTAAGGGAGGTCTTTGCTTTGACAAGTCATCCGTCAGCGATGGAAATGACGAGGGAAGAGTTTTCCACCCTCAAAAATGAATTGGAGTATCTCAGGACAGTCAAGCGTGAACAGGTTTCTGAAAAGATCCGCGTTGCACGTGGGTTTGGAGATCTGTCGGAAAATAGCGAGTACGACGAGGCTAAGAACGATCAGGCGCAGCTTGAGTCGCGCATAGGCCGTATTGAGGAGCAACTCAAACATGTGTCCATCGTGGAAGAAGTTTCGACGGACAGCGTCGCCATCGGGACCAAGGTGGTATTGCTGGACATGAGCTATGGAGACGAAACGGAATATCGGATTGTTTCTTCGGCCGGCAGCAGCGATGACGGGCATACCATTACCACTGGTTCCCCTGTGGGTAAGGCCATTTTAGGCAAACGGGCCGGGCAGGAGGCCATTGTGAAGGCACCCGCAGGTGAGATTCAATTCAAGATTGTCAGCATCAGCAAATAAAGACAAAAGTGCGGGCGACTGCCTGCACTTTTGTAGAATCCGACAAAAAAGGACGTGTAACACGTGAGCGAACAGCAGCCTCAGGGAGAAGCTGGGGAGACACTTGATTTGGCCGAACAGGCGCGCATCCGCCATGAAAAGTTAGCCCAGCGTAAGGCCGATGGACGAGATCCTTTTGTAGTTACGCGGTTTGACCGCACCTCCACGGCAGCAGAAGTGTCAGAAACCTTCGACACCATGGAGAACCAAACTGTGCGTCTTGCCGGGCGCGTGATGACATGGCGCAATATGGGCAAGGCAACCTTTGTAGATCTTTGGGACGCCACGGGGCGCATGCAGCTCTACGTTCGCATCAACGACGTGGGGGAGGAAGCCTATGCTGACTTCAACACGTGGGACCTTGGTGACATCATCGGCGTCGAGGGATTTGTGTTCCGTACCCGCAGAGGGGAAATCTCGGTGCATGTCAGCAAGATCGAACTGCTTGCCAAGGCGCTTTTGCCACTGCCCGACAAATGGCATGGTTTGCGCGATACAGAGACGCGCTATCGTCAGCGCTATGTTGATTTGATCACCAGTCAGGAGACGCGCGAAACATTCCGGCGTCGTTCGCTCATTATTCGCGAGATTCGCAGTTTCCTTGACGGCCGAGGATTTCTGGAGGTTGAGACACCGGTACTGCATACCATTGCAGGCGGTGCGTCGGCCAGACCTTTTATTACCCACCACAACGCACTGGATATGGACATGTATCTGCGCATTGCGCTGGAGTTGCACCTCAAGCGGTTGATTGTTGGTGGATTTGACCGCGTTTATGAAATTGGCAGAGTGTTTCGCAACGAAGGAATCGACACGCGGCATAACCCCGAGTTTACACTGCTGGAGCTCTATGAGGCCTACACGGACCTCTATGGGATTATGGATTTGACCGAGCAGCTGCTCCGCACCGTGTCGCA
>JAVVPJ010000142.1:0-3884 GCA_036655815.1 Oscillospiraceae bacterium | reverse complement strand
TCCTGTTCCTTCGTTTGATTTTCAGCACGACGCTTTTCCTCAATTGTGTATGTGCCGTCAAGGATCCCGCGGAATTGCTCCGTTTCTACCCACTCATAGCATTCATAGGCGCGGGTAGCCAATCGTGGATGTGTTTCATCCTGCACCAGCATCAATTCCAGCAGCTTGTTAGACTTTGAATCGTTGACAAAGGACTTCAAATCAAGTGCCTGCTTCAGAAATTCTTCGCGATTGACATTCTTACCATAACCGTTGAGCCGGAGCAGGACATCAATGGTTTTGTCCGCTGTTCCGTCGCAGAGAGCAGCAGCTCTGTCCGCCGACAATTCACTGCATCGATCCCAGAACAGCAGAGCTCTTACCAAGGTTGGCGTGAGAAATTTTCCAATGGCCGGAATACGCGCTAATGGGCTTCGGTCAATGCCGCTGACCATCTGCGCCGCAATAGAATGGTAAAGGGAATGTTTGCAGGCAATATGCCCGCATTCGTGCGCCAAAACACTTGGCAGCAATTTGAGTGGAAGCGTATTCACCAGTCCGGACGTCACATAAATGCAAGGGTGAACACTGCCAAAGGTTGCCGCATTCGCTCTTTTATCTCTTACATAATAAAGCTCAGGCGGCTCAATACTTAGCTGATCGCAGATAGGGAGCAGAGGACTGTATACCTCCGGCATCTGATTTTCACTGAGACGGATTGCAGTCGATAGAAGATTGATTTTGGCAGCTTTTTCATCGTAATTGGCAGAATACGCTTCCAGTAACTTTACGAATTTCGGAAACTGGTTCAGTGCATCCGCAGCCCGTCTATCCAAGTCATGCACATAGAGATCGGTACTATAGGCCATGTTGTCACGCCCTTCCTTTTAGAATCACTTCTTCTGTTCTGCTTCAAATTCAACAATATCGTCCAGTTTGCAGTCAAGCGAAGTGCAAAGCTTTTCCAGCACATTCACCCGGACATCCTCGTTGCGCCCCAGCTTTGCCATTGCATTGGTACTGATTCCAGCCAAGTGCGTCAGTTCTGTTTTGCTCATATTTTTGTCTATCATCATTTTCCAAAGTTTATTGTAATTGACTGCCATACCACAACCTCCGTTTCAGTTTAACAGCCATAAAGAAATGTACTAAAACTATTATATCACACTCAAACCAAAATTCAAGATTTTCTTGCAGATTGCAAGAATCAAGCACGAACTATTTTTAACATTCTTGCCTTGAAACTGCTATGCCGTTCTGCTTTGCCCATTCGCTTGCCACTCGTTTCCGTTCCTCGCTGTACGGCGCAGTCAGACGGAAGCTCAATCTGCCTTTTTCAATCTCAAAGGTTAGCCCGCCTTGCTCGTCATCGTCGGTTTGTCGGCAGCATTGCGGGTACTTCGCTGCAAATGCCGTCAGCCGCTTTTTGAGGGTGGTGTTGTGGGTCTGCACCTCAATCAAGCGGCTATGCTCATCAAAATAAATCACCGTTGTCTTTTGCTTCTTGGTAAGCCCTGTTTTCATAAAACCTCCTGATTTTCACAAATTTTTCTCAGCTCTTGAAGTGGAAAAGTAAAGCGATTTTTTGATAGAAATGTCCCAAACGATATCGTCTGATTTTCCACTTTTCCAGTTCTTGACCGTGTTTTCACCCCTTTCGGTTTGTGCGGCTTTTCAGCCATTCCACAAGCTCATTTTTCATCACCAATTTGCGCCCGCCAATCCGCAAAGTTGGAAAATCCGGGCTGTTCAAAAGGTTGTACGCGCCCGCTTTGGAAATCTGCAACGCTTCGGCAAGCTGCTTTGCATCCATCACATCAGGCATGGCTTCAAACGGTTCTCTGCTCATAAAATCTCCTTTCCCGCACGAAAAAGCAGTCACGATTTCTCGTGACTGCTTACCTTAAGCTATTATTGTTGTATCAACGAAGATGGAATTTATTTGCCAATGAAACGACCATTCGACCATATAAATCACCGAGGACATCAATACTCGCTTGATTTAACCAACCTGTCATATAGCCGTTTAAGAATGTAACTACTGTTGGTGTTATTAGTTTTTCTATAGCGGAGTTATCTACTTCTTCTCGATAGTCATTAGCATACATCTTGCAAATAGACCGTCTTCCGTAATAATTAAAAATCACACCTAATGTACATTTAAGTGTTTCAAAATCGACCGGAAAATCTTCTCTGCTAATTAACTCAGTTGCAAGGGCATGAGGGGCTGTGACATATTCCTGAATGCTTTTTCGACCTGAAACGGTATCTATCGCATCAACCATCAAAAATGTGATTTCTTGTGAAACTGTATCTGCTCCCAACAGTTTCATCATTTCAATTTGTGAGGCGTGATACTCTGTAAAACCATGATTTGACAGGTATTTTATTTTATCACCCTGTACATATAGTTCATCATCCCAAACATGAGTCAATTCGTGAAATACTACATGTGTTCCTGTATCACCCAGTGTATATAGGTTTTCCCATATTTCCAAAAGGTGCTTGCGCGATGGAATATCATAGTAGGCAGTTGCGAATGAATCAAATCCTTGTTGTTCGGATTTTTCCATAGTAATTGTTTTATACTTGATATTATATTCGGGGAACGACTCAAGTCCTAATAGTTTTTTGTACGCTTCTTCGCACCCCTTGATATATTGTTGTCTAACATCACTTGCCATGGTTTTTAGCTCCATCCTTACTATCTAAGAACTTTCCGTATTCCGCTGTCACAAAATCTTCATAAGCGTCTGCAATTTTTGCGATCCGCTTATGGACTGCGCTGGCGGTCTTGTAGCCAACCTTGTCCGCGATCTCCTGTTCGGTGTAACCCTCCATTCGCAGCTTCAATATCTCTCGATCTTTCTCTGTGATATTCTGCTCGGAAAAGGATTCGACCTGCATTTCAGAAATGACCTTCTGCTCAAATTCGCTGCGCGGATCGGCTACCTCGAAAATATCGCCGTTCTCATTCTCCATCATCTCGTCAATAGAAATCGGCTTGCCGGAGCGGTTGTGATGCCACTTCCGCATAAAATCGGTCTTGACGGTGCTGCCGGAGGTCTCGTAGTCCTCCACGGTGCGGTTTTCCCAGATCGCGTCGATCATCGGCTGCCAATTCTGCTCTGCAACAATCATATCGGTGACATTGCCAACCAGATTTCCGAACTGCTTATAGGTCAGCCACGGCACCTCCACGCCTTGCGGGACATTGTAAAGGCTCTGAAAACCCAAACCGTTCTGCTCAAACTTCATGCGGATGTAGGGAATGATGCTGTACGACAGCCGCCACAAGGGGAAGCAGCCTGCGTACTGATTCCAGTTGCCGGGGATGTCACGATAGTTTCCCTTGCGGTCTTTTACCTGAAAGAATTGCCATGCGCTCCATGCGTAGCAGTCCCACACCAGCAGCTTGAACATATCGTCGCATACAATGTGGTCGTACTTGTCCGTCCGCAAGACCTCATGGGGACAGCGGGGCAGCTCGTAGGCTGGCTTCCATTTCTCCGCAAGCTCTCGCGGCAGGCTGTAAAACAGCGTTAGCCATGATTTGTCGCTGTCCTGCGGTATCTCGATGATCTCACCGGGCAGCACTACAAGAAAACCGTTCGGGCCTGTCTGTTTGTCCATCAGCGTCACCTCCAATCGCTTTCGGATTCAGCCCTCTACTATATATGGCATGAGAAGGGCTGAATTGTTCCAATGCTTCCAAACTTTTTTGAGATTTTTTGAAAAAATCTCAGAACGGATGGGATAAGATTGATTTGAGGACATTATACCTGAAAGCTGTGAATAAATCCATTGCTTTTCGTGACGGCAAAAAAATAACGGGTATCCGGCGTTCACCTGATACCCGTTATTTCGTTGCCAACCCTGCCTGACAGATGCTCATTTTGTAATTT
>JAVVPJ010000141.1:0-3897 GCA_036655815.1 Oscillospiraceae bacterium | reverse complement strand
ACACTAACCATCACCGATGAGATGATGGCCGATGGCAAGCTCACACTGACAGGCGGTTCTATCCCGCTGACCGTCATGGGCGCATCCGATATGCTAACCGGAGGCGGACACAGAATACTGACCGACAACGGCATCAGCACAAACTTCAACGCCTGTGCTGTATCGGGCGATTTTTGCACCCTGCCCGATATCGTATTGAAGGCAGCGGGGCGACAGACCTATGACATCACCCTTTCCGGGTTGCCAGACGACGCGGAGATCGTGCTGATCGATGGGGATAGGAAACCCGTGGCGGCAGATGCGGGAAACCCGCTCTCCTTCAAGGCGCTGCCATACGGAGTGTATGACTATGAGATCTTGGCTCCCGGGAAAAAGATGCTGCGTGGTTCCTTTGAGGTGTCGTCCGCTGCGGGAATGGGAACCCGCACCATCACGCTCACCATGGAAACCATTGCGACAGGCGCTTGGGACGGCAAAACCATTACCGAGCCTGTCAAGGTGACGGCCGCAGAATCGGGTGTTACGGGTGGCGACTTTGCGGGCCAAGAAGGCTACTATAAGATCACAAGCGGCGCTGAACTGTCTTGGCTGGCCATTGAGCCATGGATGATGACACTCAACGCCAATCAACGGATCTATGCACGAGACGCGGACTATGTTGAGAAAGTACTGCAAAAGAAAACATCTCAGCACACGGAGCTTGTCTCATATTTTGATGGAGAGATGCACTATCCTTCCCTAAGCAACACGGAAATTTCAAGCTTGGCAAAGGCGTATGAGCATCGTACGCCATCCGTGGCACGCCATGCGGTTCTTGCCAATGACATTGATCTGTCAGAATTTGCATGGACACCCATTGGAACCGAGAGCAATCCCTATACTGCTGTTTTTGACGGCAATGGCAAGACGATTCGCGGCTTTTATATCAAGAGCACATCGGCCTGTCAGGGACTCTTTGGCGAGATTTGCAAGGCGACGGTTGCGCATTTGACGTTGATCGGCTCGATCGAAAGCAGCGCGGCAACAGTAGGCGGCGTGGCAGGCAAGGCCAGAGAAAGCACGCTTGCAGCGATTGACTGTCAAGTGGAGATTACCATGACCTCTGCCACCACCAATCAACGCAACGCTGTGGGTGGACTGGTAGGCGACTTGGTCAATGGCCCCTCCCGCATCAGCAACTGCTCTTTCACCGGCAGTATATCCAACGGATATCAGCAGGTGGGCGGTCTGGTCGGCCAATCCATGAATGCCAAGATCACCGGTTGCGTGAACCGCGGCGTCATCAACGGCACGCAGAAGGTCGGCGGCCTCGTGGGATATGACAATGGCAGCATGATCCAAGACTCATTCAACTATGGGGCAGTTGAGGTCACCGGGTCGATGGGCGGTGGTCTGGCGGGTTATGTTTCAGGCACGACCATTTCTGACAGCGCCAACAGCGGCACAGTTTCAGCCAATGCATCTGCAAATTCCGGCACGGTGGGCGGACTGGTCGGAATTGCGCGGGGCGCAAGCTGCTTGACGCGCGTTGAAAACTCCGGCGTCGTTTCAGCCACAGGCGGACAGGTGGGCGGCATCGCCGGTAGTGTGCAGTCCGAAGACAAGACAACATATTCCATCCTTCATCAGGTGGCCAATCGCGGCGCCGTCACGGGTGGCGGTGACCGGGTTGGCGGTGTGGTCGGTTATAACAAGGGGTGCGTGGTGAAAAACGGATACAACAACGCCCCTGTGACCAACACCGGCAAGGGAGCGCTCTCCACAGGCGGCATTGTGGGAATGAGCGAATACAATCCGTGGGGCGCAGCAAGCGTCATTGTCGAAAATGTCTACAATGCAGGTGCTGTCAACGCGCACAACACCACAGCGGTTGGCGCTGTGGTGGGTGATATAGTCGGCACGCAGGGCACAGCACCCCTGAAAAATGCCTACTACCTTGTCTCAACGGCGGCTGTGGCAGTGGGGGATCAAAAAGAGGCCGATGCGATCTCCAAGACCCCCGATGCGCTCAAAGCGCTGGCTCCCGCTCTGGGCAGCTGGTTCAAGGCTGCGGCAGACGGTGAGAATGACGGTTATCCGGTGTTCGAGACGTTGCAAAGGCCGGTTGTAATGGAGAGCTATGATCCCGACATTTGGCTTACTTCCTATCCCACAGTAGTGGCTACCCTTGCAAAAGAATGCGAGGGAATTCTCGAAATGCAGATTAACGAGGGGAAATATGCGCAAGGTTCCAGCTTTACCCCTGAGTCAGACGGCAGCTATACTGTCTCTTTCCGCGCCAAATATGGCGAGAAATTCAGCGCGGAGACAACGGTTCGCTTCAAGGTCGATACGGCTGCTCCCACCGGAACAATATGCTTTACACAGGCCCAAAATCAGGTGTCCGCAGGCGTGATCACCGTGATGCCCACCGATACGGGCTCGGGCATCGCCTCGATTACAGTCACCGGACCGGAGGGCTATTCCCAGACCAAAACCGCAGCCCCGTGGGAGTTTGCGGTGGTCAAGGCAGGCACTTATATAGCAAAGGTCACCGATCAGGTCAATCAGGTTTCTACCGCAATTTCGCAGAACGTCGCCTTTGTATCCCTGACAGGACTGACCATTGCCAAGGCAGATGGCGAGACTTCTACCGCTACACTTTCCAATGGCGTATTGCGTCTGACAATTTGCCTCAATGCGACCGACACGGTTTTCGCACTCAAAGCGGTCGCACTTTCCCCCATTGAACAGGAAATCCATACTGTGACTTGGCACAGCTCCAACGACGCGATTGCGTCGATCAGCACCACGGGCATGGTCACGGCCCATCAGACAGGACTTGTTACCATTACGGCAACCGCCATGGGTACGCAGGCCTCCCTGATGGTAAAGAGCACCAAGAAGATTTCTGGCACCGCAAACGACGGGATTGCCACGACGGTCAACCCAGCGGCAGAACTCAACAGTTTAATTACCAACACGCTGCCAAAACCCGAAAGTACAACATTGACTGCAGCCCAAAAAATGCAATTGGCGGTTGTGACAGAGGCAGTGCAGCAGATGGACGAACACGCACAGCAGGGCATGAGCAACGAGGCACTTGCAGCGCTGGATGTGTTGCTCAAGACGGCCTCTCAAATCCAACCCCAATGCTCCAAACAAACGGCGTCCGGTGTGACACTGACAAAGAAGCAGGAGATTCCCGCCGCGCCGCAGGCAGTGGGTCTGCTGGCTGCCGCAGGCGTAACGGGAACGGATTCCAACCCCCAGACAGTGGAACTGAGCATGACGCAACTGGCTCCCATCGCCACGGCGCCGCTGTCTTTTTCACTGAAATTGATGGTACAGGGTGAGTCCAAACAACTCAAAGCACCGATGATCATGACCGTCCAAGTGCCGCAGGACTATGTCTACAGCAACAGTCACAGTATTCGACATGTCAAAAATGATGGCTCTGTCGAGTGGCTATCCTTTCACTTTGACAGCGCGGCACGTACTATTTCCTTTCGGGTGGGCTCTTTCTCCGACTTTATCATGATGAGCCGCCCCACCGGGGGCTCCACCTCCGGCGTGGGAGACGGCGACAACCATGATAATTTCTGGAAGGAGGTGCGTCAGGCCATTACGGTGGCGGCCGACGGGATAATCATCAAGGCCGACGCTGCCGGAATGAATGATGTTCCCGCTTCGGTGATCGAATTACTGACCGGAAAAAATGTGACACTGGTCATTGCTACCGGTGACAAGGACATCGTCATCAACGGTCTGTCTACGCCTAAAGTGGAGGCTCATCGCATTTATTTCACTTTTGCACAATTGACTGAGCTGGTCAAAAATCATGTGCAGACGAGCAGTACTGCAGGTGCTGCCCCGAACCTGAGTGCTTCGAACGCTTCGGTTGTCACAGCAAAACCT
>JAVVPJ010000140.1:0-4041 GCA_036655815.1 Oscillospiraceae bacterium | reverse complement strand
CCACCAAAGGGGGTGGAGGGCTTGGAGGTCGGCAGCTCGGAGCCGCCGGTTGCGAAGCCAAAGGATACCTTGGACACAGGGATGATTGTGACGCCATCGGTGGTGATGGCCTCTCCGATGATGGTGTTTACATCGACGAGCTTTTTGAGATTTTCGAGCGAGGCCTCAAGAATTTCACTGATGGGATGCTTGTTTTCCATGCGGATGCTCTCCTTCCATTGGGGCGTTTGGCTTTTTTTTGTGCGGCGGCGTTTTCAAAAGAGTCACCACCATGTGACAGGCAATGGCAAAAGCGGCAACCAGCGCGGCCATCGGAATCAGCCGCACTTCAAGTGACGCGTCAATACACCCTTGATCGGCAACAAAGTCAGGAATGATATCAATATGGCGCACGCGTAGCGTGAAAACACGATCCAACGCGGCAATGGCCATCATAACAGTGGCGTTGACATGTCCAAAGGCGATGGCTGTTTGGGCGGCGTCGCCCTTGGCTACACGCACCGTTACCTCTACGGCGGCCAAGGTGGTGCGCCGTAGTAGAAGACGAATCGGCTTGAAACAGCCTGGCAGCAGGTCCAGCAGCAGATGCATGCTTTCTTTCAGTCCCGGCATCTTGAGTGGAGCTTTTGCGGAAGGCGCCGCTGTTGACACTGATGTCGACTTTTGCTTGGCTGGATGTGGAAGCAGCGGATAACGCAGCCACAGCCAAGTAGACGCAATCGACAGGGAGCCGTCATAGCGGATATGCAGACACACCGGGAGCAGGAGCAAAGCCAGCAGAGTCAGCAGCACAATTGCCAGAATCATCATGATGTTTCACCGGAAAGCTGTGCAAAATCCAACTGACCATCGAACCCATTCTCATCTTCTTCGGATGGAGAAAACGTGGTCATTGGCAAGTCATCCAGAGAGGAAAGGCCAAAGGTACGCAAAAAATGTGGCGTGGTGCGATAGGCGATGGGCCGTCCCGGCAATTCAAGCCGTTCGGATTCCTCCAGCAAGCCCTTTTCAGTCAACTGTGACACAATGCCGGAGGAGTCAACACCACGTACCTGTTCAATATAGGAACGGGTAACCGGTTGGTTATAGGCGACAGCTGCAAGAACCTCCAGTGCAGCGGGTGTCAGAGATACATTGCGCTTTTCGTTGAGAACCTGTCGGATCACAGTGGTATATTCCTCGCGGGTCGCGAGCTGATATTGGTTTCCCAGACGCAGAAGCTGCAGAGCACCGCTTTTGTGTTCCAGGGTGTCACGCAGATGCTCCAGCAGACGACGCACTTCAGATGGCTCAAGCCCCATGGCCGATGCAATGCGCTCAGGCGCAATAGGATCGCCCACTGCAAAAAGAACAGCCAAAAGGGTATCATCAAGATCAAGACTCACACCGTCACCTCCATGGTTGGTTCTTTCTTGGTGCGATGGAATGACAGGGTTGTTCCGTCAAGCGACAGGGTAACGCGTCCTGCCTTGATAAGCTCGAGTAACGCAAGAAAGGTTGCCACCAGTTCACTGCGGTTGCCGGGGGAAAACACGACCCCCAGCTGTACACAAGGGACGCGATAAAACATACGCAGTAGATGAATGATGCGGCTGGCCACCGAAACGGTTTTGTGCTGGACAATGCCAGAGAACGAGGACTCAGGCGGCGGTTGACGGCGAATGATCCGTCCCGTAATGCATCCGGACGCTTCCAGCAGCAGCAGCGGCGAGTGGGTAAGCGTATAAAGAGGATCCGATTCCACAGGCATGCAAGTGCGCACAAAAACGCGATGATCTGCGGCTCGTTGGGCAAGCAACGCCGCGGCCTCGCGGCACAGGCGATATTCCATCAATTCACCGGTCAATTGGGCACGCAGTGCGTCGGCTTCCTCCTCGCGGCGGGGCAGCAGACTGACAGTTTTAATGTGTACCAGTCGGGCGGCCATTTCAAGAAACTCGCTTGCTATCTCAAGATCGCGGTCGATGCGGCCCTCAATAAAGCAAAGGTATTGTTGGAGCAATTCCTCAATCTGAATATCAAGAATGTTCAGTTTGTGGCTTGTGATCAAATGGAGCAATACATCAAGGGGTCCTTCAAAGTCAGTCAGTCGATAGGATGGCGTTTCCATAGACCTCACCGCACGATCGCGATCAGCAGATCCATAAAAAAGGTCAGGCGATTGATCAAACTGTAAAGAAGGTTTGAAAACCAACTGATCGGGCCACTGAGAAATCCGATCATCGCGAGCAGCAGCACGACCCACATAATCTGTTGCTCATAGGCCGCAACCTTCCAATAAACGGAGGGAGGGAGAACTTGCGAAACGGCATGCCAACCATCCAACGGTGGAAGCGGAAGCAAATTGAACACAGCCAGCGACAAATTAATGCTGACCGTCATTGCAAGAATAGTGTCAAGTCCACCCAGCCAACGCCATCCCAGCACAATCCAAACCATCCGCACCATTTTGCGCAAGATCAGCATCAATGTAGCCATGAGGATGTTGGATACTGGTCCTGCAAGGCTGGTCAGCACAATGCCCTTGCGGCGATCCCGAAAGTTCATTGAATTAATAGGAACCGGTCGCGCAAAGCCAAACCCCAAAAACAAAATCATCAGCGCACCTATGGGATCGATATGATCCAGAGGATTGAGAGACAGGCGGCGCTGGGAACGCGCAGTCATGTCGCCCATGCGCTCTGCCATCCAAGCGTGTGCAAACTCGTGAACGGGCAGGGCCGTCACCAGCACCAGAACGCCGGCAATCAGGCGAAAGATCAGGTTGCCTCCAAAGAGTCGATCCAGCATTTAGTCATCCTCCTGTATCGTATTATTATAGCGGTAAAATGCCTAAAAAGCAACTGAGGGTGTATGACAGGACAAAAAACTTTTGCTCTCTTTTTTGAAATTTGGCGATTGCAAAGGAATTTAAGCAAAAGGACTTGCAATTTCCGTGGGATTCTGATAGAATATTGCTGTTGTCCCCCATGGGTATTTTTCGAACGCGGTAAGGAGGTGCAGACTGATGGCAAAATGCGATATCTGCGGTAAGGGCGTTACGTTCGGAATTAAGGTTTCCCACTCTCATAGGAGATCCAACCGGGCTTGGAAACCCAATGTCAAGCGTGTAAAAGCGCTACTCAATGGTTCCCCTTGTCACATTTACGCCTGCACTCGTTGCTTGCGCTCGGGTAAGGTTACGAGAGCCGTCTGATCCGAGCTGGCACGAGTGACTATAACAAGCAGGAACACAATGGGGTCGAGGTTCGACGTCATTGCTGTCTGGTAACTCATGTTTTTGTTAAAACAAAGCATGGGTTACTTTGTTTTATTGTCAAAATGGCCTAATAATCATCTGGTTTTCTGAGAGAGGCGGTACGTCGCGTACTGCCTCTCTCGTTGTAATTTGAGCATCTGCGTGCTATAATCTGAATATCAGCTTTGGCGTGTGCCTCATGCAATATTCGCAGAGCGCAACGGCTCTTTGAGGGCGCTGGGGAACCAGAAGTTGCTCTAAATAATATGGGGGAATGTTTATGAATGCTGAAATCATTTGTGTCGGAACCGAGTTGCTGCTGGGAGACGTGGTCAATACGAATGCCTCCGACATCGCTCATGGATTGGCCAAGCTGGGGATCAATGTCTATTATCAGGCCGTTGTGGGCGATAACCCCGAGCGTTTGCACGGATGCCTCCGAGAGAGTCTGTCCCGCTGTGACATCGTTTTTCTCACGGGGGGGCTAGGGCCGACGTATGATGACCTCACCAAGGAGACGGCGGCCGCCTGTATGGGAAAACAGTTGGTGATGAACCACAGGTGTCTCAAGGAGATTGAAAGCTTTTTTGAGCGCACGGGACGACCGATGACTGACAACAACCGCAAGCAGGCAATGCTGCCAGAAGGTTGCATCGTGCTTCCAAACCCCAAAGGAACTGCGCCAGGCTGCATCATGGAGCATGAGGGAAAAACCATGGTGCTGATGCCGGGCCCGCCACGTGAGATGCGCCCCATGTTTGAGGGACCCGTGTGGGACTATCTCAATCGCCGTTCAGACAGCA
>JAVVPJ010000139.1:2763-4059 GCA_036655815.1 Oscillospiraceae bacterium | reverse complement strand
GGCAGGAGGAGAAGCTTTACGACCTGGTGATGGAGCGCAATGAGGGAAAGCCGCTCTACCTTATGCACGACGGCCCCCCCTATGCCAACGCATCCATCCATCTGGGTACGGCACTTAACAAGGTGCTGAAGGACATGATTGTTCGCTCCAAAAATATGATGGGTTATTGCGCACCCTACACCCCCGGCTGGGATACCCATGGACTGCCCATCGAGCTGAAAGCTTTGGCACAGATCGGTGCGGACAAGAATGTTTCGCCCGTCGAATTGCGCCAACACTGTCGTGAGTTTGCCCAAAAACATGTGAAAATTCAGATGGGGCAGTTCAAACGATTGGGAACACTGGCCGACTATGAGCATCCCTATCTGACGCTGGCCAAGAAGTTTGAGGCTCGCCAGATTGAGTTGTTTGGTGCAATGGCCAAAAAAGGATATATCTACAAGGGACTCAAGCCGGTTTATTGGTGCCCTGATTGCGCCACTGCGCTTGCAGAAGCTGAGATTGAATATCAGGATGATCCCAATGTGTCGATTTATGTCAAGTTTCGCGTCAAGGATGACAAGGGTGTGCTGACGGCGTTGGGAGCAGATCTTGCGAAGACCTATGTTGTTATTTGGACGACAACGACATGGACGCTACCCGGTAACGTTGCCAATTGTCTGCACGCCGAATATGATTATTGTCTTGTCGCAGCCAATGGGGAGTATGATGTGATGGCAGAGGCGCTGCTGCCTTCTGCCATGAAAGCAGCGAATATTTCCGATTATCGCATTCTTGGCACCTTTAAGGGCAAGGAACTGGAATATGGCATTTGTGAGCATCCCTTTCTTGATCGAGATTCTATGCTCATTTTGGGAGATCATGTTACCTTGGAGAGCGGCACCGGTGTGGTTCACACCGCACCAGGTCATGGCCTTGAGGACTTTGAGGTATGTGTGAATCATTATCCGGAGCTGCCCATTCCAGTACCGGTGGATGACCTCGGTCGTCTTAATGAACTGGCAGGCCCGTTTTCTGGCCTTTTGACCGCAGATGCTAATGTGGCGATTCTGGAACACCTCAAAAAAACTGGAAGCCTCTTTGCATCAGAAAAAATTATCCACCCCTATCCTCATTGCTGGCGTTGCAAAAAGCCCATTATCTATCGCGCGACAGAACAGTGGTTCTGTTCGGTCGAGCAGTTTCGCGATCAGGCCGTCGAAGCCATTCACAAGGTGAAGTGGATTCCTGCATGGGGAGAGGAACGTATGATTGCGATGGTGGTGGATCGCAGCGACTGGTGCATTTCCCGGCAGC
>JAVVPJ010000139.1:0-2753 GCA_036655815.1 Oscillospiraceae bacterium | reverse complement strand
GTTGGGGCGTGCCTATTCCGATCTTCTTTTGCACAAAATGTGGAAAGGAACATATTACCGACGAATCCATCGAGGCTGTGAGAGAGCTGTTCGCGCGAGAAGGTTCCGACGCGTGGTTCCTCAAGAGCGCTGCTGAAATTCTGCCATCTGGCACGGTGTGCCATCACTGCGGTGGTACTGAATTTACCAAAGAAAGCGACATCATGGACGTCTGGTTTGATTCGGGTGTGTCCCATGCAGCTGTGCTGGATACCGAAGAGGAAAACCACTGGCCATGCGACCTTTATTTTGAGGGCGCAGACCAGTATCGGGGCTGGTTTCAGTCGGCGCTATTGACAGCAGTTGCATGGCGGGGCGAGGCCCCCTATCGCCAAGTACTGACCCATGGCTGGGTGGTGGATGGCGAGGGAAAAAAGATGTCAAAATCTCTGGGCAACGGCATTGAATCAGATGAAATCACAAATGAGTATGGTGCGGACATTCTGCGTCTATGGGTTGCTTCGTCCGACTATCATAGCGACATCCGTATTTCCAAGGATATCCTCAAGCAGTTGTCAGAGGTTTATCGCAAGATTCGCAATACCGCCCGTTATATTCTGGGAAACCTCTATGACTTTCACCCCGACACCGATCAGGTAGCCGACGCCGCGTTGCATGATATTGATGTTTGGGCATTGTCACAGTCGGCAGAGCTGGCAAAACGTGTGCGGGAATCCTATGAGAATTACGAATTTTATGTGATCTATCACGCGGTGCATAATTTCTGTACTATCGATATGTCAAACTTCTATCTTGATGTGCTCAAGGATCGACTCTATACAGAGGCAGCCAATTCAACCTCACGCCGCGCGGCACAAACAGCGATTTGGCGCATTCTGCGTGATCTGACGCTGCTCATTTCTCCGATTCTCCCCTTCACATCAGAGGAAATTTGGGGTTATCTGCCCAAGTCCACTCATGAGGATGCCAGATCGGTTGTCTTTAACGAGATGCCCAACCCTGTCGGGGAGAGTGCTTCATCCGCGTTTATGGCTCGTTGGGAGAGAATTCACGCCATCCGCGATAGCGTGAACAAGGCGCTAGAGGGAGCGCGCGCTAACAAATGCATTGGCAAACCGCTTGAGGCCAAGGTGGTGCTTAGCGCGCAGGGAGAACTGTATGATTTTGTGCAGTCTCTGCGGGACATTCTGCCTGCTGTACTCATTGTCTCACAGGTTGAGGTTAAAAATGCAGCAGACGGGGAGAACTTTGACCTGCCCGGACTTGGCATTGAGGTGCGCAGAGCCGAGGGCGAAAAGTGTGAGCGGTGCTGGATGTACAGCGATACGGTAGGGCAAAACGAGGGGCACACTGCACTCTGTGCACGCTGTGCGGCCATCCTCAACTGTGAGGTGCTATGACTGTTACATTAAGTCTTGCAGTGGCAGTTGCTTTGTTTGTGTGTGATCAGCTCATCAAGCAGTGGGCGGTGGCGTCGCTGGCACCTGTGGGGAGCATTCAGGTGATCCCGGAATTTTTGCGTTTGACCTATGTTGAGAATTATGGTGCAGCGTTCGGCATTTTTCAGGGCCAACGCCTCCTTCTGAGCCTGGTGACTCTCGCAATTTTGGTGGCTGGAATTTGGCTGCTGGTGAGCGGTAAGCTACATCATGGCATTGAGCGCGTATGCGTTTCCCTGATTCTAGCAGGTGGAGCAGGCAACCTGTGCGATCGGTTGCTGCGGGGATTTGTAGTTGATTATCTCGATATCAATGAGCTGTTTGTCTATCCCATGTTCAATCTGGCCGACTGTTGTGTTGTGGTGGGTGCGGTACTCATGATATTTGCTGTGCTGCTGCCAGACCTCAAGCGGAATCGTCACCCGAACGGAGAAAATTGAGCAGGGAGGAGCTGACCTTTTCCGTTGGACCTGAAGGAAAGGGCCAGCGTGTAGATGCGTTCTTGACCGCAGCGGCTGAAAATCTCAGCCGCAACACCGTGGCTACGCTCTGTGCTGAAGGATATGTACAGGTGGCAGGGCAAGCGGTTGCCAAAAACCGGCGTTTGCAAACGGGCGACGAGGTGACCTGCCTTCTGCCAGAACCGCAGATACTCAATGTAGAGCCTGAAGAGATTCCGCTGACCATCGTCTATGAGGATGCCCACCTCTTGGTTGTGGACAAACCTCAGGGTATGGTGGTGCATCCTGCGCCAGGCAATTATACAGGCACCCTAGTGGGGGGGCTGTTGTGGCACTGCGGAGAAGGCTTGTCATCGATCAACGGCGTTGTGCGTCCCGGAATTGTCCACCGCATAGACAAAGATACCAGCGGGCTGTTGGTGGTGGCAAAGGATAACCAGACCCATCAGGGGCTGAGTGAACAGTTTGCAGCTCACACGATTGATCGGGTCTATTATGCGGTGGTGTATGGGCATCCCCGAGAGGATGCGGGGCGTATTGAGGCACCGTTGGGTCGCAACCCCGTCAATCGCAAAAAAATGTGTGTTACTCAGAAAAATTCCCGTTACGCTGCGACAAACTATGAGGTGGTCGAAACGTTGCGCGGTTTTTCCCTGTTGCGGCTACGCCTTGAAACGGGGAGAACCCATCAGATCCGCGTGCATCTTTCGTCGCTGGGGCATCCTGTTGCAGGGGATCCTGTTTACGGACCGCCCAAGGGGGTGTGCGGTCTATGCGGACAATGTTTGCATGCAGCGGTGCTGGGATTTATCCATCCCATCACAGGGGAGCACCTGTATTTTGAGTCGCCGCT
>JAVVPJ010000138.1:0-4086 GCA_036655815.1 Oscillospiraceae bacterium | reverse complement strand
ACGCAAGGTCTTCGCATTGACTCTGACCTTTGCAGGCTGTTTGCTGGTCACCGGAATTGCGACAGGAAGCGGCACCATCTCGAGACGAGGCGTTTTGCTGGGACTGGGAGCCGGATTCGGATATGCACTGTACAGCATTTTCGGGCGGGTGGCCCTTCGAAAATATCACACGTTAACCATTACCGCCTGGACATTTCTCATGGCCGCCGCAGCCTCGATTCCCCTTGCGCTGGCAGATACGCCCTGTGACTGGTCGGCCCTGCTGACACCCGCTGGGCTGATAGGCACCATTGGGATTTCGCTTGTGTGCTGTACCTTGCCCTATCTTCTCTACACGCTGGGACTTTCTGGTGTTGAGACGGGGCGCGCGGCCATTCTGGCAACCATTGAACCGGCCGTCGCAACGCTGGTGGGCATTGTGTGTTTTGACGAGCGCATGACGGCAACCAAGTTGGCAGGCATGGCGTTAATCTTTGGCGCCATTGTGCTGCTGTCACAGCCGGTGCGCATCAAAAACCAATCAAAGGGCTGATACGAAATCTCGCATCAGCCCCCATAGAGGCGCTACGCCTCAAAATGAAGCAGCCGTTTCCGCGCTTGCCTCGCGGCACATGGCAGAGTATGGTCCCACCGTATACCCCTGTTCCCAGATGAAATCGATGAGGTCGCCCAGAATCAGACTGTTGGTTTTTCCGACCGTGTGCAACAGCATGACCTCTCCGGGATGCAGCGCACCGGTCACTTTTTTGAGTGCGTCGGCCGGTGCCATCTGGTTGTTGGGATCCCAATCCTGATAACCGAAGCTCCAGAACACAGAACGATAGCCCATCTGCTGCACCAGAGCCAGTGACCGCTCAGAAAATGCGCCTTCGGGGAAGCGGAAGAGCCGCAGCTCATAGCCGAACTGCTCGCGCAACGCATCCTGCATCCACTTGGCGTCCTCAAAGGCTTCCTCCAGAGAGCATTTTGTGAAGTTCAGATGATTGTTTGTGTGGTTTCCCAGAATATGTCCTTCGTCAATCATGCGCTGCACCAACGCGGGTTGTGTGCGCACGTAGTGACCGGTTAGGAAGAAGACGCCTTGCACATTCTTCTCATGCAGTGTGTCGAGGATGGTCGCGGTGAAACCGTTTTCATATCCTTGATCGAAGGTTAGCGTCACAACCGGCGCGTCGGGGGCAATGAAATCGGCGTTGTAGGAGCCATATGTTTTCTGCAAACCCAGACAGGCCGTCGGGCGTCCATGGTCATCGCGCTGTGTGCCGGGACCCCAAGTGACGGCCTTGCCATCCAGAGCGCCGATTCGCAAAAAATCGGCGCTCATAGCAAGAGCGGGCAACGTGGAAGCTTCCCCGGAGGAGGATGGCATACTTTCTGAGTGAGGCAGACTGCTTTCAGGGTGTGAAGGCATGCTTGAGGATTCAGGCACAGGTGCAACGCTTGAGACGTGTGGGGGGGACGAAGACATCCCGCGACTGCAAGCCGAGCAACCACCCAGCGTCATGGACAGGGCTGCCAGCAGTGTGATGGCTGTCAAAGACAAAACAATACGCTTCTTCATGTTGGGTTACCTCCCGTCAGCTAGAAATCAGTGGCGCTCTGCGCCTGTTTGTAGTATGCTCCTTCTCGGCCGTCCCATGAATGTCAGATTTTAACAAATGCGTTTCACCGGCCAATCACTGCGACCTTGGACCAGATGTTGAGACAGGCAGCCGCACAGAACATCCAGACGGATCAGGTCATTGCCGCGCCGAAAGCGGGTGAGTGGGATATGGCTTGTCCTGATGCTTTGCAACAGGCAATGGCGGCCCATCCGTTTTGCTCCTCGACGGCAATGGAAGCCAGCCCCACAGCGGCAAGACCTTTCTCAACCTCACTGCGGCGGCTATCGATAATGCCGGATACAATGCAAACGCTGTCCTTGTGCATCAGCAGTGGAAGATCACATGCCAGGCGTAAAATTGCGTCGGCTACAATATTGGCACAAATGATATCAAACGGCCCCACTACACCCGTTGCCAAATCACCCAGACAGAACGCGATGCTTCCGCAGTCGTTGAGAATCGCATTCTCCTGTGCAACTCGCACGGCCACGCTGTCAATGTCAACCCCAACGGTACGGCCCGCCCCCAACAGCTTGGCGCAGATGGCCAGAATGCCACTGCCGCACCCCACGTCGAGCATACTCATGCCCTGACGCAGACGCATTTCCAGCATGGAAAGACACAGGCGCGTTGTCTCATGGGTGCCGGTGCCAAAGGCCATCCCTGGGTCCAGACGGATGACGCGCTGTCCCGCTTTGGGGGAGAACGATTCCCAAGTGGGACAAATCGCCAGATGATCCGATAGCTCAACAGGATGATAATAACGTTTCCATGCTGTGGCCCAGTCTTCTTCACGCACACCCTTTGTTTCGATGGAAAACGGAATTTCACACTTGCTTAACTGCTGTCCCGCAAAGGAAATCGCTTCGGCCGGTGATGTACCGGGTGAAAGATAGATGTGTACAATTGCTTGATCACGCCGCTTGTTCAGCAGTTCCTCATCAATCAGATCGATATGTGCAATTTCCAAGGTCTGCTGTTCCAGATCAGAATAGTCCTCGATATAAACGCCGCCTCCCGCGACAAGAGACGCGATGGCTGCCGCCTGTTCCACGTAAGCCACCGGAATGATGATGCTCAATTCGGTCCAGTCCATATGCCAGCTCCTTTGACAGGTTATTCTTTTATTTGGGCTTATTATACCTTTTTTTGTCGCATGCTACAAGCGGGTTTCGCCCCGTGCGACAAGATGATTGAAAAATTCCGCGTGCCTACCCATCCCAGAGTGGCGCAACCGGATCGATCATTTTACAGCAAAAAATCGCCTGCCATGTTCACAATGGCAGGCGATTTTTGATCACAGCGATTATGTGTCCTTGCTTGCAAGGATCATGGCAGTGATGCAGGCGAGTACAAAGCATCCGCAACCGGCCAACACCATCACCATGCCAAGGATGGTGCGCCAGATGGTTCGTGTTCCGTTGTTCATCGCCGCAACCTCCCGGATTTTTACTTCAAGCGCTCTTCAAGCGCGGCCAACTGCTTTTCCAACTCTTTGGGAAGACGATCTCCAAATTTTTTATAGAAAGTCTTGATGCTCTCAATATCTTCCTTCCAGAGGGCAGGATCCACATTGAGCAGCTCACGAACCGTCTCGACGGTGACATCATCCAGACCCTCTATGTTGATGTCCTCGGGGCGCGGCTCATAGCCAATGGGGCAATCCACAGCGTCGGCAGTGCCGGCAGCGCGGCCGAGAATCCACATCAGGACGCGCATGTTGTCGCCAAATCCTGGCCAGATGAAATGTCCCTCTTCATCCAGACGGAACCAGTTGACGTTGAAAATCTTAGGAGCTTTGGAGCCCAGCTTTTCGCCCATTTCAAGCCAATGCTGCCAGTAATCTCCCATATTATAGCCGCAGAAGGGCAGCATCGCCATGGGATCGCGGCGCACAACACCAACAGCGCCAGCTGCCGCAGCTGTTGTCTCGGAGGCCATGATGGAACCGACAAATACGCCATGATTCCAGTCGAAGGACTCATAGACCAGCGGCGCAGTTTTAGCTCTGCGTCCACCAAAGATAATGGCGTCGATTGGCACGCCCTGGGGGTCGTTAAACATTGGGGAGAGCACCGGACAATTCTCGGCCGGCGCGGTAAAGCGGGAATTGGGATGAGCGGCAGGCCTGCCACAATCGGGCGTCCAAGGTTCACCCTTCCAATCGAGCGCGTTTGTGGGTGGATTCTTATCAAGACCCTCCCACCAAACGGTGTTGCTGTCAAGATTCTGACAGACGTTGGTAAAGATGGTGTTCTTCTGTGTGGTGTAGAGGGCGTTGGGATTGGACTTGAGATTCGTGCCGGGTGCAACTCCGAAAAAGCCCTTTTCCGCATTAATGGCGTACAGACGACCGTCCTTGCCGACGCGCATCCATGCAATGTCATCTCCGACACACCATGCTTTGTAGCCCTTATACACAGTGGGTGGTATCAGCATGGCCAGATTGGTCTTTCCGCAGGCAGAAGGGAATGCGGCCGCC
>JAVVPJ010000137.1:0-4105 GCA_036655815.1 Oscillospiraceae bacterium | reverse complement strand
TCTTCATCTATGCAGTGCTAATTGCGATACTCAACAAGGTTTCCCACGGCAAGGCAGTCAAGCGCAAGAGCTTTGACTGTGAGGCTTGCCCATGTCATGGCTCCTGTTCGGGACAGTCGAAAGGAGAGTGCGCTAAGTGAAAGAGTTGCTGACCGTACTGCTGACCGCCATTCTGGTTGAGAACTTTGTACTGTCAAAGTTTTTGGCGATCTGCTCTTTCCTCGGCGTTTCCAAGAAATTGGATGCCGCATTGGGAATGAGCTTTGCCGTGATCTTTGTCATGGTCATGGCAACTGCTGCAACCTGGCCCATTAATAAGTTTCTTCTGGTTCCCAATCACATGGAGTATCTTCAGACTGTTGTATTTATTCTTTTGATCGCCGCACTGGTGCAGCTGGTCGAAATGGTGCTTAAAAAATATGTACCCGCGCTCTACAAGGCATTGGGAATTTTTCTCCCACTCATCACCACAAACTGCGCTGTATTAGGCGTAGTTGTGTTGAATGTCACCAAATACGGCGACAGCTTTGGCTTGTCAATGGCCAACTCAATCGGCGCGGGCTTGGGCTATCTGCTAGCCATGGTTTTGTTCTCGGGTGTACGCTCCCGTGTGGATGTTGCTGATGTTCCGGAGTGCTTTAAAGGCATTCCCATCACGCTGGCCGCCGCCTCCATCATGTCGGTGTCCTTTATGGGATTTGCGGGCTTGGTACAGGGCCTTATGAAGTGAGAAAGGGGGAAATGACACAATGAATCCAATCGCAATGGCGGTCGTCTCCGTTTCCGGAATCGGCCTTTTGTGCGCGGTGTTGCTCGCAGTGGCCGCGAGGTTTATGAGTGTCCCGGTTGATGAACGCTTTCCAGTCATTCGGGGCATTCTGCCCGGCGCTAATTGTGGTGCCTGTGGCTATGCTGGATGCGATGCTTACGCACAGGCGATGCTGGATGATCCTACGGTTAAGAGCAATCTGTGCGTTCCCGGCGCCGATTCGGTCAGTCGTGCGTTGAGTGATGCACTAGGGGTTGCATTTGAGGATGTTGTGGCACGTGTCGCAGTGGTACGTTGTCAGGGCAACTGTGACAACACCTCTCATAAGATGGACTATCATGGCATCGATTCCTGTAAAGCGGCCCGGCTGCTTTATAGTGGCCCTGGAACCTGTTCCTATGGTTGTATGGGTTTTGGAGACTGCGCCAAAGTCTGTCCATATCATGCCATCTGCATTGCAGGGGACGGTTTGGCACATATTAATCCCTTGATTTGCATAGGGTGTGGCCTGTGTGCTGATGTTTGCCCCAACGGGGTCATTGAGCTGTTCCCAAATCAATCCACTGTCCATGTTGCATGCAACAACCATGACAAGGGTGCCGTGGCCATGAAGGTCTGCAAGACCAGCTGCATTGCCTGTAAAAAATGCGAAAAGGCATGTCTGACAGGCGCTATCACTGTCGTGGATCAGTTGGCTCACATCGATCAATCCAAGTGTAACGGATGTGGTACCTGCGTAGAGACTTGCCCCAAGAAGTGCATTGTTATAGAAACGCTGTGCGAGAAAGAATAGGATCCACCTCGTTGCGCCTGCAAAGAGCAAATGAATTTCCTACAATGTGTCTCCAAAAGAATATTTTAAGGCACCATCGTTTGATAAAACAATGGTGCCTTTATTCTTTTGCGAGTAGCGCTAAAATATCACAATTGGTATGGCTTCTGCTTTGACTGTAGCAAATCAGAAATAGTTACTGATTCTGTGACCGACTTGATCGCGGAATCAATCTGCTGAAACAACGGCAGCAACACACAATCTCCGGCATTCTGACAATGTGAATAATCCTCAGTGCAGTGTAGTGGAAGATAGGGTGTCTCCATCAACAGAAGAATATCGGACGTTTTGATCTGATCAGCTGGGAAAGCCAATTCATAGCCTCCACCAAGGCCCTTAATACTGCGTACGATACCTGCGTGTTTCAATTTAGCTGCGATACGCTCAAGCATCTTCTCCGAAATACCCTCAACTCGCGCAATGGACATGGTGGTTAGCCGCCCATTGGCAGCGGAAAGTTGAATTAAAAAGCGCAGTGCATAGCGCGAATTTGCAGAAATCTTCATGGAGATATAATCCCCCTTAAATGATGTGTTATTATCATTATACTGTTGTAAGCCATACTGTCAATTGAAAAGGAATAGTTTGCAAAAATAATATATGACGGAGCAGAATTTTGTTTTGCACATTTCTGCTGCACACCTGCGATCGCACTGTCATGGAGATGCAATCATACGCATACTCTTTCAGAGTAAAGGGGATGCAGGGATGCGCTTGCGCTTGGCTCTCATTTTAAGCATCATACTAGGCCTGATACTTGCATTGTTGGCAGGTACAGCCGCCATACAAGCCAATGGGACAGGGAGACATGTACCATTTCAGCCGTCCATCATTATCGATGCAGGACATGGCGGGTTTGACGGCGGGGCTGTGGGGCGTGATGGGACCGTCGAAAAAAATATTAATCTTGCGATTGCACGTAAGCTGCGAGATTTGTGTGAGCTCAATGGGATTTCCACCATTATGGTACGTGACGATGACCATGATGTCGCTGATCATAATCTAAAATCCATCCGTAGTAAAAAGGTTTCCGATATCCACAATCGTCTAGCGTTAACCGTTCAAAATCCAGATGCTATTTTTATCAGCATTCATCAAAATCAGTTTCCTCAGAACAAATATTGGGGTGCTCAGGTGTTTTATGGTCCCAAGAATGAGTGCAGTCAACTGCTGGCGCAGAGCATACAACATAATTTTCGTGTCCGGTTAACACCGGATAATCAACGAGAAATTAAGATTGCTGAGAAAAATCTTTACATTCTATACAATACAAAAAGCCCCGCCGTTCTTGTGGAATGTGGGTTTCTCTCCCACGCACAGGAATGTGCTATGCTACAGGATGATGAATACCAGCAACAAGTTGCATTTGTTATTTTGTGTTCGCTGCTTGAATTTGAAAAACCAAAAATGTCATTGCAGACAGGTTTGGCAGAAAATGACTAGAAATTATCGCTGGAACATGCAGATATGTCGCCGCTTTAAATAGGAAAGACATCCTCTCAAGCAACGTATTAATATTTGGCCCATGAGCGCTATGAGCTAGTTGCGGTAAAAAGGCCATATCGCAGGAAGTTGAATACAAGAAACAAAGCCTTACAGAATCGACGCCTATTGTGTCGAATTTGCAAGGCTTTTATAGGTTTATCATGAGAGAACTTATTGTTGCTTTTTCTGTTATCATTAAAATAGTCCCAATAAAGTAGTAATCCGAACCCATCACCGATTGGCAAGTGGTTCGGATTACATGGATTTGGTACCGGTGGTCGGGGTCGAACCGACACGTCTCGCGACACCTGATTTTGAGTCAGGCATGTCTGCCATTCCATCACACCGGCGTTTTCTTTTACCGTAAGTCGCATTATACACCATATTGAATCATTTGACAAGTCTTTTTTTATCTTGGAAAATGAGTCAATCTGTGCTATGATGGTTCTGCTCATTAAAATGTGAAAGGAGAGCTGTTTTGAAGAAGTCTTTTTTTTCTGTTCTTTTCCTGACCGCTTGCCTTTTCGCGCTCTCCGGTTGCTACTTCCGTACCGCTGACGAGCTTTATTCTCTGCCCACACCTTCTGACATTTATGTTAACTTACAGTCAAAGATTAACGAAGTCAAAGGCAGTGCTGAATATATCGCACCTCAAGTCGGAAGTAATACGCAGACAATCCAATTGGTCGATCTGAATAATGACAACCATCAGGAAGCCATCGCATTTTTCCGTGATCCCACAGCCGAAAAGCCACTCAAAATTTGTGTCTTTTATCAGGGGCGTTCCGGCGAATATGAGCTGTTCGCAAAAATTGAGGGTGCCGCAACGGAAATCGAATCCATTGACTACCGTGATTTAACCGGCACAAGCGATTTTGAAATTATCGTGAGTTGGAAAGTCGGTACCGGGATTCACACCCTCGTTGCCTACAGCGTTTCTGTAAATCAGGTCGATGAGGTTATGCGAAGCGGATATACGTCTTATCTGTCTGCAGATTTGAACCAAGACAAAAAAGATG
>JAVVPJ010000136.1:0-4122 GCA_036655815.1 Oscillospiraceae bacterium | reverse complement strand
GCAGTTTAAGGCAAAACTGGATGATGCGGGCATGACACAGAGTATGTCGCGGGTAGGCAGATGCATTGACAACGGCCCGATGGAGGGCTTCTGGGGTATTTTGAAGTGCGAAATGTACTATCTCCAACGATTTGAGAGCTACGATGCCCTTGCCGCCGCCATTGGGGATTTCATCCATTTCTACAACCACCGGCGCAGGCAGCGCAGGCTGGATAGGCTGGCTCCGGCTGATTATCGCTGTCTGTTCCAATCGGTTGCATAAAATACTGGACTCCGTTTCCGAAGTCCAGTAATAACTATTTTTGTTTTTTCATCTGTCTACTTGACAGGGGGCGGTTCAAAAACACATCTTTTTGAGCCAAAAGCGACTCTGAAATTCTAGATTTCCGTACAATCGAAAACAAAGCCTTTTTCAAGTTGCCAATCAGACAACAAATCGTGAAAGGCTTGTTTGCGTTGCGAAGTTTCCAACAATTACGGCTGCTTTTGGCTAAAAAACTCACTTTTCAACAATTGAACTCGCTAAGGCATCAAGCAAAGGCGCTGTTGCAGTTCTTTCTACTGCAACAGCGCCCAACGTTAATGTTGTTTCCACAGAAGTTATTGCATGAGCGTGACCATAACGGCCTTTTGGGCATGCAGACGATTTTCCGCCTCATCAAAGATTTCGTTTGCGTGGGCTTCAAAGACCTTTTCGGTGATCTCCTCGCCGCGGTGCGCGGGCAGACAGTGCTGTACCATCGCGCCGGGATTGGCCACCGCCATCATTGCATCGTTGATCTGATAGCCAGTGAAGGATAATGCGCGTGTGGCGGCTTCACCTTCCTGTCCCATCGAGGCCCAAACATCGGTCATGAGCACATCGGCTCCAGCTGCGCCGGCAAGCGGGTCATGTGACAATACAAAACCGGTCTGTTCCTTGGCAAATGCCAGTACTTCAGGAGAGGGAGCATATTGCTCAGGGGTAACGACAGTGATGCGCATCCCTACTTTGAGACAGCCTACAATGAGAGAATTGGCCATGTTGTTGCCATCTCCGATGTAACAGACATGCAACCCATTGAGAGCGCCCTTGTGTTCGCGGATGGTTTGCAGATCAGCCAGCACTTGACAGGGATGAGAAAAATCCGTCAAACCGTTGATGATGGGGATGGAGCCATAACGCGCGAGATCCTCAACTTCTGATTGCTCGAAAGTGCGGATCATGATGCCATCCAGATAGCGTGAGAGCACACGGGCTGTGTCCCTCACCGGTTCTCCTCGGCCGATCTGAAGATCACGCGACGAGAGAAAGAGCGCATGTCCACCCAATTGATACATCCCCGTCTCGAACGAAACGCGTGTGCGGGTGGAGGATTTTTGAAAGATCATCCCCAGCGTTTTTCCGGAGAGTAGATCGTGCCGGATTCCATGTTTGAGCTGCATTTTCAGCTCATCAGCCAAATCCAGTAGGCTGATGATGTCCTCGCGGGAGCAGTCGAGCAGCTTGAGAAGATGTTTCATTGAGCGACCTCCTGCAAAACTTCGGTCAGAATAGCAAGGCCATTGTTGATCTCGGCGTCTGAAATCACCAGAGGAGGCAACAAGCGAACTTTGTTTTTAGCGGTTAGCACGATAAGCCCCTTGTCCATACATTTAGAAACAATGTCCCGCGCATCACCCCTTTTGGGCAACACACCAATCATCAGACCCATTCCGGTCACCGACGCCACGTTTTCGCAGCGGGAGAGGGCGTCGGAAATATACCTTCCCTTTTCCTTGACGGTGTTGAGAAAAGCGTTGTCTAGCCGTGAAAGCACCACCATCGCACCGGCGGCGGCAACGAGATTCATGCCAAACGTAGTGGCATGCTCGCCCGGCGTCAGCGTTCCGGCTGTTCTGGCGCCAAACAATACAGCGCCAAACGGAAGGCCAGATGCAAGCCCTTTGGCCGACGAAACGATGTCGGGTGAAAGTCCAAATGATTGGTAGCAGTAGAGCCAGCCCGTCCGGCCGATCCCGGTTTGCACCTCATCTACGATGAGCAGAATATCTCTTTCTTGACACAGAGCCGCAACACCTTGCACAAAATCCGTTGTCAACGGAACGACACCGCCCTCGCCCTGAATCAGCTCAATCATCACGGCACAGGTTTTGCCTGTGATTTTGTCTGACAGATTCGCAATGTCGCCCGGCTCAACATAACAAAAACCCTCAGGAAAGGGGAAAAAGTGGGTGTGCATGACGTCCTGACCGGTAGCGGCCAGCGTGGCGACGGTGCGGCCGTGAAATGAATTGCACAGCGTAATGATTTCACAACAGTCACGGCCTTTGTGCATCTCGCCCCACTTGCGCGCAGCTTTGATGGCACCCTCATTGGCCTCGGCGCCCGAGTTGCAGAAGAAGACCTTTTTCATGCCGCTTTTCTCGCACAGATCCCGCGCAACCAGTGCGCCGGGCAGCGAGTAGTAGAGATTGGAGGTGTGAGCGACGCGGGCGGCCTGTGACGAGACGGCCGCTGCCCAGTCTGCATCTGCGAAGCCCAGCGCGTTTACGCCGATGCCGCTCCCAAAATCGATGTAGCGCTTGCCATCAAAATCCACGCAAGTGGCTCCGTGGCCGCTCTCTATGGCAAGAGGAAATCGGGCATAGGTCCCCTCTACATACTGTTCGGTCAGCGACCGAACGTCCTCAAATGTCATGACAACCCCCCCTTTATTGCAACATGGTGCCGATGCCCTCGTCGGAGAGCATCTCAATCAGAATGGCATGCAGGATACGTCCGTCAATAATGGCAGCCTTTTTGACGCCGCTGCGGATGGTTTCGGCGCAGCACTCAATTTTGGGAATCATGCCGCCCGATAGAATGCCCGACTCAATCAAAGCGGGGACCTCGTCGATCGAAACCGCTGGGATCAAGGTGCTTTCATCCTTGGCATCGCGCAGCAAGCCACGGATATCTGTCATCAGGATGATGTTTTCTGCATTGAGCGCCGAAGCGACATAGCAGGCCATGGTGTCAGCGTTGATGTTGTAGTTGATGCCCTTTTCATCAGAGCCGATGCTGGTGATAACCGGAATGTATCCAGCGTTGAGCAGATCGGTGATAGGACGGGGATCCACATGAGTCATCTCGCCGACAAAGCCGTAGTCCACCTCGGACTCCATTTTTTTGACAGTCAGCATGCCGCCGTCACAGCCGCAAAGACCCATTGCACGTCCACCGTGGGCGTTGATCTGCGCGACCAGATCTTTATTAATTTTCCCTGCCAGCACCATCTGCACCACATCGCGGGTTTCCTCGTCAGTGACGCGCAGACCATTGACAAAACGACTTTCCTTGCCAACCTTTTTGAGCATCGCCGCAATTTCGGGACCTCCGCCGTGTACCAGTACGACCTTGATGCCGATGAGGGACAGCAACACGATATCTCCCATCACGGCGTTTTTGAGGTCGTTGTCTAGCATGGCGTTGCCGCCGTATTTTACCACAACTGTTTTGCCATAATATTTTTGAATATAGGGAAGGGCTTGAATGAGGATTTCGGCCTTTTGGGTGGTGGTAGTGGTTTGTGCCATAGGTGTTCTCTCCCTTTCGTCAGTTCATCGTGGTGGACTCCAGCCCCGTAGCCTCGTTGAGACCCAGAGCAAGGTTCATATTTTGAATTGCCGCGCCAGAGGCGCCTTTCCCAAGATTATCCAAGCAGGCGGCAAGCAGCACACGCTCGTCGTTGCCACAGACGAAGAGTTGCAGCTTGTTGGTTCCAGCCAGCGAATTGGAGGGGAGGAAACCGTCCACCAAGATGCCTTCTCCCATTAGAGGGCAGACCTCCACAAAATGCTGCCCGGCATAGTACTCGGTCAACAGGGAATGCAATTCCCGGACACCGACTTTCTTGGACAGCAGGCGGGGATAGATCGGCACAGAGACGGTCATTCCACAGTAAAAATCGGCGACAGCGGGGTTGAAAATCGGGGTATGAGACAGACCGGAAATGAGCTTCATCTCATTTTGGTGTTTGTGATTCTGTGACAGACCATATTGCCGCACGGAGCTGTATTCTGCCAGACGATCATGCGATGCATAGGCCGAAATCATCTTTTTTCCCCCACCCGAATAACCAGAAATGGCATGGCAGACAA
>JAVVPJ010000135.1:0-4134 GCA_036655815.1 Oscillospiraceae bacterium | reverse complement strand
GATATTAATTCACTACGTAATGGCAATGGCACTTTACTAGCAAAAGACAAGAACTATTTACTTAAATTTGATGAACTTATAGTACCGGGTTTTCTGAGCAGGAAATGCTGGCAGCCGCAGTGGTTCGGAGTGGTGGAAATGACAGCTACGATCTTTTTCGAGATCGCGTCATTTTTCCCATCATGGATTTGCGCGGGAATGTGATAGGGTTTGGTGGGCGCATTTTGGGGGATGGAAATCCCAAATATCTCAACAGTGCTGATACGCCGGTTTTTAAAAAAAGCCGCGGGTTGTTTGCACTCAACTTTGCCAAAGCCACCAAACGGCCTCAACTTCTGCTTTGTGAAGGCTATATGGATGCCATTGCGGTTCATCAGGCCGGTTTTGACAATGCTGTTGCAACATTGGGAACAGCACTGACATCTGAGCAGGCGCGACTGATGTCCCAGTATACGGGAGAAGTGGTGATCGCATATGATGCTGACGCGGCCGGCCAAAAAGCGACTGCCCGTGCCACAGAAATTCTCTCTCAGACGGGGATGAAACTTCGCGTATTATCCATGAAGGGCGCCAAAGACCCTGATGAATATATCCGTACGCAAGGGGTTGCCCGCTTTTCCCAACTTATCGAGGGAAGCGCCAATGCGACCGAGTTTGCGGTTTCTCGTCTGAGGGAGCACTTTGATCTTGACACAGACGATGGTAAGGTGGGATTTTTACGGGAGTTTTGTGCATTGGCGGCGGCACTGCCTTCTCCGATTGAGGCTGACATCTATATCACCCGTTTGGCAGGGGAACTGGGTGTTTCGCGTGAGGCAATCTCTGCACAGACGACGTCATTGCGAAAGAAACGAATGCGCGAGAGAGCAAAAAAAATTGAGCGAACACCAAAAATTTATGCACAGGACATTCCAAACCAGCCGCGCGACATCCAACGCAGTCAGAATATGCGTTATGCCTTGGCTGAGGATAAGCTCATCGCGATTTTGTTGCGCAACCCGGACTACTATGATCAGATTGCGGCGGCCATTACACCCGCACAGTTTGTCACCGATTCCAATCGCACCATCTTGGAAGCTCTGTTTCGCCGTCTTTCATCAGGTGGTGACGCGGGGCTGATGAGCCTCTCGGGGGAAATGACCCCCGATCAGATGAGCCATTTGGCACACCTGATGAACAGCGGCACGCAGGGCAACACGCTGCGCGAAGCGCAGGACTGTATTGCCGTGATCCTCGAGAAGGCTGCTCAAAAGACCGATGAGCAGGTGGGAATGATGGATGCACAGGAGCTTATGAATTTCGTCAGCGGCATTGCCGCAAAAAAGAAATAGGGGGACGTCACGTGGGGGCACAGGATAAGAATATTGTCAAGGACCTGATCGAACAGGGAAAAGCCAAGGGAAAGCTTACCACCAGCGAAATCAACGATGCGCTGGAAGAACTGGATTTTGACGTTGAGCAGGTGGACAAGCTCTATGAGACGCTTGAAGGCTGTAACGTGGAAATTGTGGAAAACTATGCCCAAAATATCGAGATAGATTTTCCACCTCCTGCCGAGGAGGAGCTGGAATCGGCTCTCTCGGTCGAAGGAATTAACATTGATGACCCTGTGAAGGTATATCTCAAAGAAATCGGCCGGGTTCCACTGCTTTCAGGCGAGGAAGAGGTGGATTTAGCGGTGCGCATGTCCGGTGGGGATCCCTATGCGCGCAAGCGCCTTTCGGAGGCCAATCTACGTTTGGTTGTATCAATTGCAAAGCGTTATGTCGGGCGTGGCATGCAGTTTTTGGATTTGATTCAGGAGGGAAACCTAGGTCTTATCAAAGCGGTGGAGAAGTTTGATCATACTAAGGGATTTAAGTTTTCCACCTATGCAACTTGGTGGATTCGGCAGGCCATTACCCGCGCCATCGCTGATCAGGCTCGCACCATTCGCATTCCGGTGCATATGGTAGAGACGATCAATAAGGTCAAAAAAGTGTCCTCACAACTGCTTCACAAAAATGGGCATGAGCCAACCGCCGAGGAAATTGCACGGGAAATCGAAATGCCAATCGATAAAGTGCGTGAGATTATGAGGGTGGCCCAGGAGCCGGTATCTCTTGAAACCCCCATCGGTGAGGAAGAAGACAGCCATTTGGGAGATTTTATCCCGGATGACGATGCACCCGCTCCTGCAGAGGCAGCCTCACACACACTGTTGCGTGAACAGCTTTCGGAGGTGCTGCATACATTAACACCCCGGGAGGAAAAAGTACTGCGTCTGCGTTTTGGTCTGGAGGATGGGCGTTCCCGCACACTTGAGGAAGTCGGTAAGGAGTTTAATGTTACCCGCGAGCGTATACGGCAAATTGAAGCTAAGGCGCTGCGGAAACTGCGTCATCCCAGCCGCTCCAAGAAGCTGCGTGACTTCCTCGATTAAGAAAGAGAGGTCAATCGATGCACATAACACTCGAGTCTGACTATGCCGTACGCATTGTCGACTGCCTTGCCGCTGCACCTGGGCGGATGGATGCAAAGAGCATTGCCAGCCAAACCGGTGTAACGCCACGTTTTTCTCTTAAAATTTTGCACAAGTTAGTGGCGTCTGGGCTGGTGCGTTCTTATAAAGGGGCAAGAGGTGGCTATGAATTGGCACGAGCGGCCAATGAGATTACATTGCGCGATGTCATTGAAACAGTGGAGGGCGTGTATGCGCTTTCGCGTTGTGTGGATCCTGCACAGTCCTGCAAGTGCGAAGCACAAAGCTGTCGCCGGGATGCCTGCCGCTTTCATCGGGTCTATGATGAGGTTTCGGAACTGGTGCGTCAGCGACTGTCAGAGGTGACGTTTGGAGACGTCAGTGATTCTGTCGAACAGGAGCCACTATTATGAAAAGAAGCAGCGCAATTCTGCTACACATCTCATCCCTCGCCTCGCCCGGCGGAATCGGTACGCTGGGAGAGGCTGCTTTGCGTTTTGTAGATTTTTTGTCTGAAACAGGAGTTAAATATTGGCAAATGCTTCCGATAGGGCCGCTCGGTCCGGGAAATTCACCCTATCAATCGGTGTCGACGCGGGCAGGAAATACCAACTTCATTGACCTAGAGATGCTGGTTGAGCATGGATTATTGACTGACGCTCAGTGGAAGGAGATCGACTGGGGTGCCAATCCTGAAGCAGTCGATTACGAACGGGTGGAGGCTGGGCGCGCCATTTTATTGCGCCGGGCTTTCGCATGTGCACCGCAGTCGATTCTTGCGGATGCGGATGCGTTCACAGCGGCACAGAGCGACTGGATGACGGATTACTGCCTGTTTATGGCCTTGAAAGAGCGCTATCACGGCGCACCTTGGTGGGAGTGGCCCAAGAATCTGGCGACGCGCAATCCAATGGCGATGCAAGAGGCAAGAGAAACACTGACCGAGGAAATGCGTTTTTGGGCCTTTGGTCAGTTCTGCTTTTTCTGGCAATTTGCACGATTAAGAGCCTACGCCGCGTGCCAAGGGGTCGGATTCATTGGAGATTTGCCCATCTATGTTTCGGCTGACAGCGTTGATGTATGGGCCAATGCTTCACTGTTTATGCTCAACGAAAAGGGGATGCCTTCTCATGTTGCGGGCGTTCCACCCGACGGTTTTTCAGATGAAGGGCAGCTTTGGGGGAATCCTCTCTACAACTGGGAGGCCATGCGTGCCGACGGGTATCGCTGGTGGATCGACCGCATGAGAGGGACACTATCATTATTTGATCTGGTACGAATTGACCATTTTAGAGGTTTTGAATCCTACTGGGCGGTTGCTGCAGATGCCAAAACAGCTCAGACAGGGCAGTGGCTGCAAGGTCCGGGCATGGAATTGTTTGACGCCCTTACGTCTGCACTGGGACCGTTGCCTGTCATTGCCGAAGATTTGGGAAGCTTGACCGATGCAGTGCGAGCGCTATTGCGTGAAACCAATTTTCCTGGCATGAAAGTGCTGCAATTCGCGTTTACGCCGGGCATTGAGAGTGATTATCTGCCTCATCGGCTCATTCCCAACTCAGTAGTCTATACTGGAACGCACGACAATAATACATTGCGAGGCTGGTTTGACACACTGGATGCAGAGACGGCCGCTTATTGCCGGGAATATCTTTCGATAAATGCCGGCGAAG
>JAVVPJ010000134.1:0-4147 GCA_036655815.1 Oscillospiraceae bacterium | reverse complement strand
GTCCGCCCGGGCCTTCGGCCGCCGAGGCCAATGCCTGTCGGCAGACCTGCCGCGCACCGGCAAGCAGTTCCTCTGCCTCGCGTACATAGACAAATCCGCGTGAGACAACATCTGGGCCCGCCACTACAGCACCCGTTTTGGAATCAATGGTCGCTACAGCAATAATCAGTCCATCCTCGGCCAGTAGCTTACGATCGCGCAGGACAATGCTGCCTACGTCGCCCACACCGCTGCCATCCACCATAATTGCACCAGTCGGAACGGTATTGACCGAACGGATACTCTCCGGCGTCAGTTCAACCACACGACCGATCTCGCTGACCATGATATTGTCGGGTGGAATCCCCATATCTATGGCCAGTTCGCGGTTTTTGACTAAGTGCTTATATTCGCCATGCACAGGCATAAAGAATTTCGGCTTTGTCAGGCCAATAATGGCACGAATATCCTCACGACTGGCATGTCCGGACACATGGATTCCCATTGTGCTCTCATAGATTACCTCGGCGCCCAAGCGCATCAAATCGTTGATCACCTTGCCCACCAGTTTTTCGTTTCCGGGAATAGGGGTAGCAGAGATAATGATGAAATCAAAACCCGTTACCGTAATCTTTCGATGGTCGCCCCGCGCCATACGGGTCAGTGCGCTCATTGGTTCGCCCTGACTGCCTGTGGTGATGATCACCAGCTGGCCGTCGGGGATGGCACGCATTTTGTCAATCTCAACCAAGGTGTTGGGTGGAACCTTGAGATATCCCAGCTCAATGGCCTTGGCCGTTACATTTTCCATGCTACGCCCCGATACGACCACCTTGCGCCCACAGCGGCTGGCAATGTCAATCACCTGCTGGATGCGATGGACGTTGGACGAAAAGGATGCCACAATAATGCGACGATCCCCTGCCTTACGGAACAATGTCTCAAATGACTCTCCCACACGCCTCTCGCTCGGTGTGATTCCGGGGCGTTCCGCATTGGTGGAATCGCTCAACAGTGCCAATACACCGTGACGACCCAGCTCGCCAAAGCGGGCCAGATTAATCATGACGCCATCCACCGGTGTATAGTCAATCTTAAAATCTCCCGTATGAACGATGGTGCCAACCGGCGTAAAAATGGCCAGACCGCAGGCATCCGGGATCGAGTGGTTGACGGCAATAAACTCAACAGACATGCAGCCAAGCTTTACGGTGTCTCCCGCTTTGACCACATTAAGGTGTGCGCGGCCCAGTACGCCCAGTTCGCGCAGCTTGCCCTCAACCAGACCAATGGTCAGTCGGCAGGAGTAGACCGGAACGTCGATTTCTTTGAGCAGATAGCCCAGTGATCCAATGTGATCCTCATGTCCGTGAGTCAGTACGACGCCACGCACTCTGTCGCGGTTTTTGATGACATAAGAGAAGTCGGGAATCACAAGATCAATGCCTGGCATATCATCATCAGGGAAAGCTAAACCACAGTCAACAATCACGATGTCATTTTGATATTCGATGACCGTCATGTTCTTTCCGATTTCGCCAAGTCCGCCCAACGAAACAATACGCAGCGGTGCAATGTCCTGCTTGGCTCGCCCGGAACGGCGGCGGCTGGGCTTCTTCTGTGACGGTTGAAGGTCGAGTGACCCTTCGCCCATGTTCTGCATAGGAGCAGGCGCGTTGGGTTGCGGCGTACCAGGAATCTCATTAAGGCGAGGAGCGACCGGTCGTCTGCCGTGGCCTCGTCCATTCTGTGCAGAGGGCACATTGGGTGTCTGTGGCACGTTGCGCGCCTGTGGCGCATTGGGCGTCTGCGGCGCATTTGGTGTCTGCGGCACGTTTGGCATCTGCGGCGCGTTTGGCGTCTGCGGCAACCGAAGCGTCTGCGATGTCATCGCTTTTATCTCAGGTTGTGCCAAGATGGCATTGTTTTGTGCTGCCGCACCAGACGCTAACTCGCTGGGCTGCGGCTTGTGCGCAGAACGAGGACGCCGAGGCAGTAATCTTTTCCCCTCGGCAGGTGTTGCATTTTTAGTTTCGGGCACAGGGATACCTCCAAAAAATTCGTTTTAAGACTTTTATCCGATCGAGCCGTTCCGGCTGTTCCGTTCCCGGAATGGCACAAAGGTCTTTATTCAAACGTCACTGCATAGCATGATTCGCCATATTTTAGGCGATTTATCCCATGCGACATTTTCTCATTAGATTATTGTATTTGATTTTTGTCAAATTGTCAAGGAACACCTGCACGGGCAAGCACGCTCCCACAACAGACATCCCGCAAAATGACTGATTTTACCTGGCCCTTCTGTTTCCTATTGTATACCGGTTGTAGCTGTAATATAATGTTTGAGTTGGAAAATATCAGCTCACATCGGAGGAATGCTAAATGTCAGAAGAACGCAAACAGATTGCGATCTACACCGACGGGGCCTGCTCGGGCAACCCCGGCCCCGGCGGGTGGGCCGCCATTTTGCGTTATCAGGGTACGGAAAAGGTGCTGTCAGGCGGTGAGGCGCACACCACAAACAACCGTATGGAGATGACCGCAGCCATACGCGCGCTGGAAGCGCTGCGTGAGCGTTGCAACGTGACGCTTTACAGCGACTCCAAGTATTTAATCGACGCCATTGACAAGGGTTGGGCCAAGGGATGGAAGTCCAAAGGATGGATCAAGTCTGATAAAAAGCCCGCGCTCAACAGCGATCTATGGGATCATCTGCTTGGCTTATTGGCTTCTCAAGAGGTACAGCTCGTTTGGGTCAAGGGTCACAATGAGCATCCTGAGAATGAGCGATGCGACACACTGGCGGTTGAGGAAAGTCGAAAGTTTTTATAGCAAAAAGAGTGACGGGTCTTGAATTGCCTACTAATATGGTATATAATAATTGCGACATAAGAAGTTCCTTTTCCCTCAACATGAAAATGAATGGCGGGCGTCCCCGTCCATGGGAGGTATTACTATGGAAAAACATTTTGTATACGCTGATAATTCGGCCACCACGCCGGTTTCTTCGCTGGCTCTTGAGGCCATGCTGCCCTACCTGAGGGAAGGCTACGGCAACCCATCAAGCATCTATTCCAAGGGACGTGAGGCCAGAGTTGCCCTGGATCGCGCCCGGGAGCAGGTCAGGGCCGCACTATCCGCCACATCGGTGGACGAGATCTTTTTCACCTCTTGCGGCACCGAATCGGACAACTGGGCCATCAAAGGCGCTGCCACCGCCGGAGCGCGCAAAGGCAAAAAGCATTTAATCACCACCAATATTGAGCACCATGCTGTACTGCATACCTTTGACGCCCTCAGAAAGCAGGGATTTGAAACCACGCTACTGCCCGTCGACGCAGAAGGCCTGATCACCGCCGAACAGGTCAAGGCAGCACTGCGTCCCGACACTGCGCTGGTCACCATCATGTATGCCAACAACGAAATCGGCACTATTCTGCCCATTGCACAGATTGGAAAAGTCTGTCGTGAAGCGGGTGTACCCTTCCACACGGATGCGGTTCAGGCTGTGGGAAATGTTGCGATTAACGTCGTGGCGCAGAACATTGACATGCTCTCTCTGTCGGGCCATAAAATCAATGCTCCCAAGGGCGTTGGCGTGCTCTATCTGCGCAAGGGCACCGTCATTGACACCTTTATGGAAGGCGGCGGGCAGGAACGAAATCGCCGTGCGGGCACTGAAAATGTTGCTTCTATCGTCGCACTGGGTGCGGCTATTGAGTATGCTACGGCCAACCTTACAGCACGTACCGCCCACAAAACAATGCTTCGTGACCGCTTGATGGACGGCATTTTGTCTGAAATTTCACACTGTCGCCTCAATGGCAGTCGCGACAAACGTCTTGCCGGCAGTGTCAACATCTCCTTTGAGGGCGTTGAGGGAGAAAGTCTATTGCTCATGCTTGACATGCAGGGAATTTGCGCCTCATCTGGTTCTGCCTGCACCTCCGGTTCACTGGATCCGAGCCATGTTTTAATGGCCATCGGCTTGCCCCACGAAATTGCTCATGGCTCACTGCGTCTGACGCTAGGCGATCAGAACACCGAGGCCGATGTCGATTATATTCTTGAAAAGCTCCCCCCAATTATCGAACGCCTACGTGCCATGTCTCCTGTATGGGAAAAAATTATGGCTGCAAAAGACGTCCGTTAAATAGCCTATACA
>JAVVPJ010000133.1:0-4162 GCA_036655815.1 Oscillospiraceae bacterium | reverse complement strand
TTGGCACCAGCCAGAGACGCACCGATCACCGAAGCCATCGAAGCGATCTCATCTTCCATCTGGATAAATCGTCCACCGACCTGTGGCAGCACAACGGAGGACTGCTCTGCGATTTCCGAGGAAGGCGTAATGGGATATCCGCCGAAGAACTTCATGCCGGCCTTGATCGCGCCCATGACGCAGGCCTCATTGCCTTGAAGCAAAACAGCTTTTGTATCACTCATTCTTATTTCTCCTCCTTAACGAAAATTGCAAAATCGGGGCAGCGGTATTCGCAGAGATGGCACTTGATGCATGCTTCCGCGTTGACAATCTCCACTTTTTCATCCTGAATTCCAAGGACCTGCTTAGGGCAAAGCGTCACACAAATTCCGCAACCCTTGCACCATTTTTTATTGATCTCAAAGTTTGCCATTCACACCGGACCCCTTTCATCTTGATCTCGCCGCGTTCGTTTGTCAGACCACATCTTAGTGTACCCGGTAATCCTCCTGTAATTGCTCAAGGATGCCCCATGTGATCCGTCTACCGATCTGTCCTCTCGGCGACCGCTTCATCTTGCGAGCATGGCGTAGAATAGACGTAATCTATTATAGATTTTAGCCGCTTTGGCAGTCGTTGTCCAGAGATTTTAGCATCCTTTGTAAATTTTATACAAAGTCACTCAAAGCTCAGTCATGATGGTATCGTTTTTGTCCATGTTTTGTTAAAATATCTAATTGATGTCTGAAACGTGTCAGATTGAAAGACATAATTTGTGTATTATTTGAAATTTAGCTTTCTTATTTCACAGATGATTTCATGTTTTGTAATTTTCACCTTTGCAATGATGAAATTTGTTTGCAAACCAGTGTATTCTCCAACAAGCAAAATGGACATCCCTGCCTGTCCGACGTGATTGGCCGCGTTTTGTTTGCTTCGAAGATCAGTCGTTCCAACATGCATAATGGAAAAAGTAACTTCTGAGCCATATTGGGCAAGCCGTTAACATGTTGGTCACATCTGCTTGTTGGCCTTTTCTGAATCACATTTGTGAATGTGTGATGTTTGGATTGCGAACAAAATAATAGCGAAGTTTAGAAAGACAAAATCTCCTGTACGCGGCCCACCTGTCCATCGGACAGCATGACCTTAATGCCATGTGGATGTGTGCTGCTGTTGGTGAGGATTCTCTGGACGGTTCCCTGAGTCAATTTTCCGGTACGCTGGTCGGCCTTTAACACAATTTTGACACTAGCGCCGATTTTGATGTTGCTGCGATTTTGTCCGTTCATCAATTTCCTCCTCAATGGATACCACACTGGCTTTTTGATGGGATTGCCTCTGCTGTGAAGGCCCGGTGGAAGACCAGAAAATCTCATGGGCACACGCCCAAAACGCCGTCAGCCCGACCCGACTGACAGAAACTGAAATTGGCACACGACGCAAGTTTGATTGACCGTCTTTGCGGACGGCATGGATCAGCGGTTTGGGAAATTCCCCGTTTCACATAAATCGCATGGACCAGCGTCAGTTGTGTTGCTGATTGTCCATCCTAGTCCTCATCATCCTCTGGCATATCCCAATTATGCCAGACGGCCTGGACGTCTTCATTGTCGTCGAGCATATCCAGCAAACGGCCCATTTTCTGCATAAGCTCGGTATCGTCAATCTTGGTCAGGGTTGTGGGAACGTATTCCACGCCAGCTGAAGCAGGATGATAGCCGATCGCTTCCAGTGCCTCACGAATGCCACCGCATGCGTTCGGCTCGGTAATGATCTCAATGGCCTGAGCCGAATACTCAACATCCAGCACTCCGTCGAGCAGTGCGTCCTCCAGAATTTTGTCCTCGGAAATTCCGATATTTTCAAGAATGATAATTCCTTTATGTTCAAAGAGAAAGGATACGCTGCCATTCTGTCCCAAATTTCCACCACATTTGTCAAAATAGTGGCGCAGATCACCCGCCGTGCGGTTGCGATTATCAGTCAGTGCCTCCACCATCACAGCCACACCGGCGGGACCATAACCCTCATAGATCATCTCGTCATAGCTGTTTTTGTCCCCGTCTCCCATGGACTTCTTGATGATACGGTCGATATTGTCGTTGGGGACGTTGCTGGCCTTTGCCTTTGCGATGACGTCTCTGAGCTTGTTATTGGAAGCAGGATCCCCGCCTCCTTCCTTGACCGCTACCGCAATTTCACGTCCGATTTTGGTGAAGATGCCAGCCCGTTTAGAATCAGTCGCTTCTTTCTTACGCTTGATGGTGCTCCATTTTGAATGTCCCGACATAGTTTCAGCCTCAAATCTCAGTTTAATTTCTGCCTGCCAGCGGTTATGGTTCTATGCCCCCATGACGCATTGGCCTCATGACCCATGGTGTGTTAGGGAGCAAACTGCCGTTTGTGCCGCTTCTGGGCATTGTCCGGTGTCATAACACTAGTATTGTTATTATACCAGAAAACGTTTCTGGATAAAAGCCCAAAATGCCCAAATATCCGCTAAATCGCATCCATTTGCCTCCAAAAGGCACACAACGTTGCAGCAAAATCGTCTGCCACGGAAAATGTATCACGGAAACGTAGCCCCGAAATGTGTTCACACAACAGCGGAGGCTGTATTCTGTGGCAATTTCCATGTGTTGTCTGACAGCTTTTTAGGTTTTCCCACAGCCCAAAGAACTTTTCTCTCTCCCGCACGTAACCCTTGCGTTCATACTTGACAATGAGCATCCTTCTGTGTCATAGTGGGAAGAAATTGAGAAGATGTTTTCACTAATGAATAGCCGCCCTGTAGGGCACAGCTGGGGAGGATGCACAAAATGAAACTGGGTGCTGTGGTTCTGGCAGCTGGGCTGTCCTCGCGAATGCGAGAATTCAAGCCCATGCTGACCCTCGGTGACAATACCATCGCAGGGCATACCATTGGTCGACTCAAGGCAGCGGGTGCCGACCCCATCGTGGTGGTGGTTGGCTACAAAGCCGAATTGCTTAAACGATACTTGGGGCGTGATCCGGCCATTCGTTTTGCCGAAAATGAGCGCTACGCGCAGACACAGATGTTTGATTCGGTACTCATCGGCTTGTCTGCCTTGGAGCAGGAGTGCGATGCGGTATTTGTCACGCCGGTAGACATTCCCCTCGTGGAACTGACCACCTTTGAGAAACTCATTCAATCGGGTGCTGCCAGTGCACGACCGGTCTGCAACGGCAAGGCAGGTCATCCCCTGCTGCTTTCCACGGATGTGATTTCCGCTTTGCGTGGATATCGCGGCGAGGGAGGACTCAAGGGGGCATTGCATTCCATCAACGCTGTGATGCAGGACGTCCCTGTTGAGGATGAGGGAATTCTGCTGGACGCTGACACCCCTGAGGATTACAAGGCGCTTCTGCGGCGTGAAAAGCAACTGCGCGGCGGCTCGTTGCGCGTTGAAATGCAGCTCGGCATCGCATCGGATGACGTTTTTATGACCGTAGAATCGATACAGCTTTTGGAGATGATCGCGCACACCGGTTCCATTCAGGCAGCATGTGCATGTATGCACATGTCTTATTCCAAAGGTTGGCGCATGGTAAACTTGATGGAACGGGAATTGGGTTTTCATATTCTGGAACGCACAGCCGGCGGCATGGCCGGCGGCGGCTCCCGCCTGACCGCTCAAGGGGACGAGTTGCTGGCTGCCTGTCAGAGCTTTTATCTCTGTGCACGGCGCTCGGTTGAGAAACTCTTTCGGGAACGCTTTCCTCTCAATCAATGGAAGGTCGGCACTCCACTTGCAAAGACACACCATTCGGAAGATCCCTCTGCATGAAGTCAGTGTCATTGCCTTGCTCAGTGACGTTCTTGCTCCAGGTATGCTTTTCGTTGCATCGCATAATAAAATCTTTCCATTTATGCTATTGACTTCTTATGTCATTCATGATAGACTGTTCAAGTCGATAGTGATAAGCGCCAGTAGCTCAGCTGGATAGAGTGACTGGCTACGAACCAGTAGGTCGGGGGTTCGAGTCCCTCCTGGCGCACCAAACCATGATAATCCGAACCTTTTCACCGTTGGTGAGGGGTTCGGATTATTGCTTTTTCTATGAATCTTAATGTCATAAGATCCATAATCTTTGATTTATCAAGGGATGGCTGGAAATTAAAATTAAACTCATTTATTTCCTTCAAATAAGGAAA
>JAVVPJ010000132.1:2005-4189 GCA_036655815.1 Oscillospiraceae bacterium | reverse complement strand
GTTCTCCGGTGACAGCGCCAGCACCTGTTCCAGCGAGTGGGCAAACCCCTCAGGGGTATCGCCCGGAAGCCCCGCAATTAAGTCCATATTAATGGATTGAAACCCGATACGGCGCGCCAATGTAAAAGCGCGTTCTACATCGGAAGCCGTATGACGTCGTCCCACTGCTTCCAACAAGTGGTCATTCATGGTCTGTGGATTGACACTAATGCGTCCCACTCCCGCTGCCTTGATGACAGAAAGCTTCAGCTCGTCGATGGTATCAGGGCGCCCGGCCTCTACCGTGTATTCAAGCAAATCCGAAAGATCAAATGCCCGTTCAATCGTGCCAAACAGTTGAGCCAGTTGTGTTGCCGAAAGCGTAGTGGGCGTTCCACCCCCGAAATAGATCGTTTGCAATTTAAGACCCAGTTGATGCACCAATTCCCCCGTGCGAATCAGCTCATCGCACAGGAGTTCAACATAGCGTCCCATCAGCGATCCCTCGTGTTCGACCGCCTGCGAGACGAAGGAGCAATAGCTGCATCGCTGCGGGCAAAACGGAATTGATACGTAAAGGCTAAAACATCTGTAGTCAATATTTCCACATACGCTTTGCTGTGTGCGGGCAATTTGCAGCGCCAATGCACTCATCTCTGGCTGTACTGCATAGCGCTGCCTCATTTCTTCCTTTATTTCAGCATCCTTTTTCCCCGTGCGCAGCAATGCATGAAATAACTTGATCGGTCGTATTCCGGTCAAAACGCCCCAACGCAGTGAAATCCCAGTCAGCACTGCGGCAGCGTCATAAAGTAACAAGGAAAGCTGCCGCGCCAGCTCCTTGTCAGACAGCGCTGCTGATAGCGTTTCACATCGCGTCTCCTCTTGACCGTGAAGGTGCAAACAAATCGTCAATCGTGCGTCGTCATCGCACCGTCGCACTGACGCCTCAATACTGTCCGCTCCGAACGGTATGATCTCCTCAGAAGCAATTCGTCTCAAACCGGGAAACACCATCCGTGCGAAACTCTCAACCTCATAGGTCGTGTTAAGCCCCTCAACCCTTAGAAGCATTTGACCGCTTCTAACATATAAGGATTGCAGCGACGCTCCTCATCAAGCGTGGAGGACTGGTCATGACCAGGCAATACAATATAGTTGGGTTTGAGTGCTGCCAACCGCTTAATTGAGCGCATCAATGTGGCATAATCTCCACCCTCCAAATCAGTGCGTCCCACACTGAGACAGAACAGCGTATCTCCTGAGAACATATATTCCCCGCACAGATAGCAGATCCCTCCGTGGGTATGTCCGGGGGTGTCCATGACCGTAAATGACAGATCTCCCACTGTCACCACATCTCCCTCATGTACCGTGCGATCTGCAGTTAATCCCTCATAGTCAGCGGGATCGGCATACATTGAGACAGCCGGTAGACGTGCGGCCCGTGCCAGCAGGGGCACATCATGCTCGCTCATCACAACCGGAAGATCCGCCCAATGCTTTTTGAGTGTCATGATGCCGCCGATATGGTCAAAATGGCCATGGGTCAGCAGAATCAAGCGTGGGGTCAGTCCGTGCTTCTGCAGCAGGGCGTGCACCTTGTTGCCATCCGCTCCGGGGTCAATCACTGCAGCGTTTTTGGCATCATCACACAGCACATAGCAATTGGTCTGGATTGGTCCAAGTTGGGTTTTATAAAGTGTCATCATATTCATCCTTTTAGCATCATTTCTTTGGTATCTAATAAAATAGTCACCGGGCCGTGATTGCAGAGAGAGACCTCCATGAATGCGCCAAATTCCCCTGTTTTCACACAAGATACCCCTTCGTTTCGAAGGCGCTGCACATAGCGCTGATAAAGAGCATCAGCCACCGTCGGCTGTTCGGCACGCACAAATGCGGGGCGTCTTCCCTTTTTGCAGTCTGCACACAAGGTGAACTGACTAATCACCAATGCCGCACCACCCACCTCAAGCAGCGACAGGTTCATTTTTCCATTTTCATCGGGAAAGATGCGTAACTCAGCCGTTTTGCGTGCCAAAAAATGTGCTTCTTGTTCCGTATCCCCCTGTTGAACGCCCAGCAGAATCATCAGCCCCGATCCGATCTCTCCGATCGTATGCCCTTCTACCATAACCGAGGCGTTTTTGACAAGCTGTAGCAATGCGCGCATGCAATTCACATCCTCTTGAAAAACTCACT
>JAVVPJ010000132.1:0-1995 GCA_036655815.1 Oscillospiraceae bacterium | reverse complement strand
AGTAAGCCTAACCAGAAACACGATCCACCATCGTGATACCGGGAATTTTTCGGATCTGCTGGCTGATAAAGCCGAGCTGATTCACGTCGGTAATCGCCATTGTAACCTGAAAGCTCAAGCGTCCATCTTTCAGCTCTTTGGCCATAAATGAATGCACAGCCACATGCAGATTATTTAGCATAACGCTCAGATCAGCCAACAGCCCGGGCCGATTCTGCCCGATGACTTCAATGGAAGATTGAAATGTTTCTTTAATGGTGCGCGCCCAACTGGATTCAACCCATCTCCCCTTTTGCTCACTGTCATGCAGCGCGGCCTGAGCGTTGGTGCAGTCCTTTTTATGGATGGATACCCCATAGCCCCGCGTCACAAATCCGATGATTTCGTCACCGGGCAATGGATTGCAGCACTTGGCAAACTTAACCAGACAATCGTCCAGATTTTCAACAATGACGCCGGAAGATGCTTTTCGTTCTTTCTTGGGCTTGAGCAGGATCGTCTTCTCCTCCGGCTCAGTGCGATAGGTGCGTAGATATTCATCCTTGAGCCGTGGCATAATGCGAGAAAGCGGTAGTCCACCATAGCCAATGGCAGCGACAAGATCCACAGCGGTATTAAGATGCTGACGATGCGCTTCGCCAACAAGCATCAGCTCTCGCTGTTCCTCGGTCAGTGTCATTCCGTTTCGCTTAAATTCTCGATCAAGCGCAGCGTTTCCCTCAAGAATATTTTCATCACGGCGTTCCTTTTTAAACCAGTTGCGAATCTTGTTGCGCGCCTCGGTCGTCTTGACAATAGAGAGCCAATCGCGATTGGGACCCTGAGTTTTTGCATTTGAGGTCAGAATTTCGACAATCATTCCGGTCTGCACTTCTGTATCGATGGAAACGATCTTTCCGTCGATTTTGGCGCCCGTCATGCGGTTTCCGACCGCCGAATGAATGGCATAGGCAAAGTCAAGGACTGTCGCCCCCATGGGCAGACTGATGACATCTCCCTTGGGCGTAAAGGCAAAAACTTCCTCAGGCGCAATGTCAGATTTGATGGAACGTACAATTTCCTCTGCATCCTCGCCGTCCTGCTGACTCTCAAGGAGCTGACGAACCCATGCAAGGCGCTCCTCCAGCCGATCTTTTCCTTGAATTCCAATTTTGTATTTCCAGTGGGCGGCAATGCCGTATTCCGCCGTGTATTGCATATCCCATGTGCGAATCTGTGTTTCAAAAGCAAGGCCTTCCTTATCAAACACAGTGGTGTGCAAAGACTGATACATGTTTTGCTTTGGCGTAGAGATATAGTCCTTAAACCGATTGGGAATGGGCCGAAACATATCATGGATAATGCCCAAAATATTATAACACTCAATGACCGAATCTACAATAATGCGCACCGCATAGATATCATAAATCTCATCAAAACTGCGCCCTTGCATATATACCTTGCGATAGATGCCATAGACGCTCTTGACGCGTCCCTCAATGTGGGCGTTGGGATGCTCAACCTTGACTCGTTCCGCAATGCGGCGCTTGATGCGATCCAGCAACATCTGACGCTGTTCACGTTGTGCCATCTGACTTTCAATTTCTTCATAGGCAATAGGGTCAAGATAGTGCAGAGAGATATCCTCTAGCTCCTCCTTGACCTTACGAATGCCCAGCCTGTCGGCCAGAGGCGCGTAGATCTCCATGGTCTCAAGCGACTTGTAACGCCGTTTGTCATCGGAAAGATACTGAAAAGTGCGGGCATTGTGCAGACGGTCTGCCAGTTTAATGATGACAACGCGAATGTCTTGTGCCATAGCCAGCAGCATTTTACGCAAATTTTCAGCCTGCTGCTCCTCCTTGGAGGAGTATGGGATTTTCCCCAGTTTGGTTACGCCGCCCACCAGAAGACCGACATCCTTGCCAAACTGTTTTTCGATCACATTCAGATCAATATCGGTGTCCTCCACCACATCATGCAAAAGCGCTGCGGCCACCGACTCGGTATCCATAC
>JAVVPJ010000131.1:3676-4207 GCA_036655815.1 Oscillospiraceae bacterium | reverse complement strand
CTTATTGATACGCCATCCTACAGGAATCCGATTCAAATAAACAGATTCACATCCGCTTCCTCAGCATCCCCCAGATAGGCGCCCACGCCGCCCAACTCAACACCGTCAATCAGTTCCTCATGCCGAATGCCCATCACATCCATGCTCATCGTGCAGGCGATCAGCTTGACACCTGCCTGACGTGCCTTTTGCATCAGCATCTCCAATGATTCAATGTTCTTGTCACGCATGACTTTTTTCATCATGGCAGTTCCCATTCCACCCATGTTCATTTTGGAAAGAGCCAGTTTTTGGGTGCCGCGGGGCATCATGGAGCCAAACAACCACTCAATCATCGACTTTTTGATTGATGGCTTTTGAGGACGACGCAACACGTTGAGTCCCCAGAAAGTAAAGAACATGGTGACGGGACGGCCCATGGCGGCGGCACCGTTGGCGATGATGAAGGAGGCCAGTGCCTTGTCCAGATCGCCACTGAACACGACGATGGTCTTGCCTTGCTTGGGTTGTGCACAGTGGGGTTGAATATCA
>JAVVPJ010000131.1:0-3666 GCA_036655815.1 Oscillospiraceae bacterium | reverse complement strand
CGTTGTCACGTTTTTCACTCCCGAGCAATGCGTTTCCGGTGCGGCGGCACCATGCACCGATGTCGCTGGCAAAACCTGGGTCTGAGGCCGAAACCTCCATGATTCCGTCGTTAGGAAGCGACTTCATGGCCTCAAATACCTTCATAAGAGGGCCGGGACATTGTAGTCCGCTGCAATCGAGTCGCATACAGGCCGAAGCTGATGACGCCGGGTGATGATGGTCCTCCTCATGGCTACCATCGCTCGACGAGCGTGTCTTAGAAGTCGCAGGTGTCGCATATGCACGGTAATGTGTCGAACGGTAAAATCGCGAGCCGCCAACGCGGCGAAACCCATGCTGTACGAGAATACGGGCGGCATTGTAGGCGCGTACACCGATGGCACAGAACACGACCACACGTTTTTGGCTATCCAGCTCGGAAAGGCGGTCGCGCAATTCCCCCAGAGGAATGCCAACGGTTCCAGGAGCCGAGAAAGCAAGTCGTTCGGCCTTTTCCCGCACGTCGAGCAAAATGGTGTCTGCCGGATCGCAATGCTCAACCACATCCCAAGGGGAGAGGGAGAGTAGACCGGATAGCAGATTCTCCGCTGTGAAACCCGCCATGTTAATAGGCCAACTCAAGTTGTGCCAGCGCGTGAACGCTACCACCCAGACGAATGGCCACGGCGATGGTGTCAATGCGTTTGTCCACTCCGTCATGGCCGATCGCCTGCGCACCCAAGATGTTTTTCCCGTCGCAGGAAAACAGCAGTTTGAGTGTCAGGGGCGTTGCACCGGGATAATAGCCTGCGTGAGAATTCTGGACAATGGTGACGCTTTCATAATCGCGTCCTTTTTTCATGCCGCGCCCCAGCAATGTGCGCTCGTTGGCACCGGTGGCAGCCGCGGTTAAGTCGAATACCTGTGCCACAAAAGTGCCCTGCGTACCCTCGTAGTGTGCGTCACCTCCCGCAATGTTGTCAGCTGCAATGCGTCCCTGCCGGTTGGCCGGACCAGCCAGCGGAACCATGGTACGTCCTTTGAAGATCAAGTCCTCAATCTCAACCACGTCGCCGACGGCGAAAATGGCAGGATCACTGGTGCGCATATGATCGTCCACCACGACACCGCCCCGTGCGTTGACTGTCAACCCCGCTGCGCGGGCTAGTTCGCTGTTGGGCCGCACGCCGATTGAAAGAAGAGCCAGATCAGCTGAGATGCTTGCACCACTCTTCAAGTGCACCGTGATGTCATCGGGGGTTTCCTCAAAAGAGGAAACGCCGTCGCCCAGCAACAGGTTCACGCCGCTTTGATTGAGGTGTTCGTGCAACAGCTGTGCCATTTCATAGTCGAGCGGGGCCATAACCTGATCCATCATTTCAACAATGGAAACCTCCAACCCCGCGCGGTGCAGATTCTCGGCCATTTCCAGCCCGATAAAACCTCCACCCACCACGACGGCGCGCGTGGCCTGCTTATCACGCAGAAAGGCACGGATATGGTCGACATCCGGCACAGTCCACAACGTCATGACACGCGCAGCGTCGATGCCGGAAATAGGGGGACGCAGTGGTGACGATCCAGTTGACAAAAGCAATGTATCATAGTGCTCAGAATAAACCTCATCCGTCACACTTTTGCGCACCGTGATCGTTTTATCGACTCGGTTGATGGCGATCACCTCATGCCCCGTGCGCACATCTACATGATGTTTGGCATACATCCCCTGCGGCGTTTGCAACAGCAATGCATCGCGGGATGAAATTACATCTCCCACATGATAGGGCAATCCACAGTTGGCGTAGGAGATATATTCTCCTCGCTCGAACAGAATGATCTCTGCTGTTTCATCCAGCCTGCGCAGCCGCGCGGCCGCGCTAGCACCGCCCGCGACACCGCCGACGATCAACACCCGTTTGTTGCTCATGGTGAACCTCCTCGCCACATGGCCTTGTTTTGTGATTATTTTTAGTATACTCTACTGCGTCGCCTGCAACAGTGACAAACTCACAAAGCAGAGGAAAACTTGTCAGATATTCGGCGGCATGATATAATGACTGCAAGATTCACGAAGACATGCCTTTTATGGGACATCATGCCATGTCTCGTCGCAGATATGGGACCATAACATGAAAGTGACAGACGAGCTGTCTATAAGGGAGAACATTATGCATCACAGCATTTGGCCCATCGCGTTGGTGGTCGTAGCCAACGTCATTTACAACATCTGTACCAAGGCGACGCCTGCGGGTGCACAGCCCTTCGCGGCGTTGGCGGTGACCTATGCTGTTGCAACACTTGTATCGATGACGCTCTATTTCTTTTTCAACACTGAACAGAATCTATTGCTCGACCTACGCCGCCTCAACTGGAGCAGTCTGATGCTGGGAGTGTCCGTGGTCGCATTGGAATTTGGATATATTCAGGTTTATCGTGTCGGATGGAATATCAGCATAGGATCACTGGTGGCTAACATCGCGCTGGCCATCGCGTTGCTGATCGTCGGGCTGCTGTTTTATCACGAGCAAATTTCAGCGCGGAAAATGCTTGGCGCCGCCCTTTGCCTTGCGGGGATCGTGTTGGTCGGCCGGTGACAGATGCCGTTGCATTCAAACAAAAAACGCGGCGTCCCTGCCGCATAAGCCGCAGAGACGCCATCAGAGTGAAAGCTGGAGAACATTTCATTCGCGCCAGACGGTTATTTTGCGATGGAAAAGCTGTTGAGCGTGGGCAGTGCGTTGGCGGGGCTACATGGATCACCCACCGCCACAACCTGTTCAAAAATGGCAGTCATACGGCGCGAGATTGAACGATCCAGATGATCACAACCAAAATACCAGTGACCATAGCGTACGGTCCGATTCACGTCTCCCAGAAAGGCGGTCAAGGCGCTGATGCGTTCGTCACGGCAGTCGATGAGACCTAGCTCGATACGGGGATGCTGGTGGGTGATGATCAGATCCACCTGGTTGTCATGGGCAGCCAAATTGGCAAAGGCACGTTGAAGATCTTCCACTGAGGGCTGTTCCTGTGGCCACCAAGTGATGTGAGGTTCCCGTTCGTCGGCGTCGGGACTCTCACTGCCGCCCAACGCCAGAACAGTTTTCCCTTCCAGCGTAAAGACATCTCCACGGCGTAGCCACAATATGTTTTTTTCAACCCGATGTGCCCGGCCCCCGCAAAAATCCTCCTCGGGATAGTCTGCCAACAGATCAAGATTGTCGTGGGTTCCCTCCACAAACAAAATGGTGCAGTCCAGGCGAGACATCCGAGTCAAAATTGACTTTTCATGCGCAGAACCATTCCAGACGAAACCAAAGTCACCACAGACAATGCAGATGTCACGCTTTTTCCCAAACAGCCTCCGAAATTTCCGAAAGCGTGTCAGGTCGCCGTGCGTGTCTCCCGTCACATAGATCATATTAGAGCCCTGAGCGTGACGCGCGAATGGCCTGCTCAAGGTCGGCAATGATATCGGTTACATCCTCAAGACCCACGGAGATGCGAATGGTCTGGGGAGAGATGCCTGACATGGTCAGTTGTGCGTCGGTCAGCTGGCTGTGGGTTGTGGTAGCGGGATGAATCACCATCGAACGGCTGTCTCCTACATTTGCAACATTCATCAGAAGACGCAGCGCGTCAATGAAGCGGGCACCTGTCTCGCGACCGCCTTTGAGCCCAAAGGT
>JAVVPJ010000130.1:0-4257 GCA_036655815.1 Oscillospiraceae bacterium | reverse complement strand
GGCAACGCCAGCGATGCCACGCCCCATCTGGACCAGCTGGCACGCGTGGGTGGCATTGTCCCCATCCAAGCTGCCACGGCAGACGGCTATTTGTGACGATCCGCTGGCTCACCAGGTGCTGGGAGAGGCGGGAATTAACTTCTGTGTGTGGCCAAAAGCAGGTTAGGGTTTACAGACATTTTCCTTTCAACCGGTTTGCTGGACAGTCTGTGTGCATGCTATCTAACCACCGCGTTTTTTCTCCTTATTTCTTGTAAATCTGACTTCCACATGGTAGAATATAGAAAAGCAGTATGGAGCTTACCATCGACAGGGGGCAATATAAAACATGAGCGTGCATGGAAGAAAGTCTTCAATTTTAGCAGTGCTTTTTGCCATCATCTTCGTTACGCTCAGCGTGCTATATGCATGTTATATCACCCAACTGTTGACGAGCGAATCGCAGATGCATCTTTCAGAGGTCGCCACACAAAGCGCAGCCTCAGTACAGAGGCAGATTGCCCGCGACTTTGATATGCTTGAGATCTTAGCCGATGGCATCATTTCAAAACCCGAGATTTCCCTTGCAGAAAAAATGAAGCGAATCAAAAAGCAGGCAGAGAAATCTCAGATCTACCGTATCGCGCTCGCCAATCTTGAAGGCCTTGCCACGACCAGCGACGGACATGAGTTTTCAGTCGCAGACCGGGATTTCTTCAAGGCCGCTGTACAAGGCCGTCGCTTTTTGTCTGAGCCAATTATTGACAAAGCAGATGGAGTGACGCCAGGAATTGTCTATGCAGTGCCGATCTTCCATGAGAATCAGGTGGTCGGCGTGCTGTTTTCGGGCTATCAGCTTGACCAGCTTACAAAGCGCATTGACATCTCATTTTATCACGAGAGCGGACTCGCTTTTATTGTGGATTCCGACAGTAACGTTTTGCTGCACCCGATCAAGGAACGCATAGGAACCAACATTATTGACATCGCAACGATATACAACAAGGCAGAACAGGTGAAGCAGTTTCAAGAAAATCTCAAACGAGGTGCGAATGGCGTCACACATTTTGTCATGAGAGTGGAAGATCGCTTTTTTGCCTACGCACCGATTCAAGGTGGAAACGACTGGTTTCTGTTTACGTCGCTGCCCGCCAAGAGCGTGTTTGAACGTTCTCAAAAGGTCATCCTTTTTACAATTCTCTTGTTGGTGGGAATATTGCTACTCCTTACTCTCACGGCCCTCTATATCGCGATGACAAGAAAAAAGGCCAACGCACAAATCTTGAAGCTGGCGTTTTATGATCCGCTGACCGGTGCGGCGAACATCCAGGGCTTTCAGCGTGACGCGGAAGCTCTGTTTCGGCAGGTGGGTGCGCAGAAATATACCCTGCTGAATTTTGACGTGCAGCAGTTTCGCTATCTCAACAACGATCTGGGCTACGGCGCGGGAAACCAATTTTTGATGCACATTACGCACTGCCTCACAGACGTTGTGGGAAAGGGGGAAATATTCGCACGTGCCGGCACCGATCAGTTTTTGTTCTTATTTTTGAACAAGCCGAGCGTAGACGAAACCCGGCAGATGATTGCGCACCTCAACGAGCAGATTGCGGTATGGGAGCAGCCCTCCGGTGGATCCTATCCAGTTCAAATTGCGTTTGGCGTTTATCAGATCGAAGATCGGGACACTGACATCATGCTGGCCATTGAAAAATCCAATATCGCACGCAAAATGGCCAAAGGTCGCTATGAATCCGATCTCGCCATTTATGACGCCGACATGCAAAACCGAATCGACCGCGATACAGAAATGGAAAAAGCCATGCCGGATGCGTTGAAAAACGGAGAGTTTAAGCTTTTTATTCAGCCCAAATACAATCTTGTAAGTGAAACAATCGTCGGCGGCGAAGCACTGGTCCGATGGATCAAGTCCGATGGAACCATCATCCAGCCGGGCGAATTCATTGCGTTGTTTGAACAGACTGGCGCGATCTATCGTATGGATATGTACATGTTCGAGCAGCTTTGTTCGTTTTTATGTTCGCAAATGGAAAGGGGACTTCGTACGGTGCCGATTTCGATCAATCAGTCGCGACGCTACATGTACAGTCCACAGTATGTCGAGGTTATCTGTGAAAAACTGTGGAAAAGCGGGGTACCCACACGCATGATCGAGCTTGAAATCACTGAGAATCTCGTTTACACCGACTTTGATAAGCTGGTGAAGGTGATGGACGTTTTGCACAGGGAGGGCTTTCACATTTCGCTGGACGATTTCGGCTCGGGATATTCTTCACTCAACGTGCTCAAAGATTTGCAAGTGGATACCCTCAAGCTGGATCGATTTATGCTCAGCAAAACGCTGCATTCCGAGCGGGAAAAAGCCATTGTGGCCAACATTATCCGGATGGCACAGGAATTAAAGATGTCCGTCGTGGCAGAGGGGATCGAAACACGCGAACAGGTGCTCTTTCTGCGTGCATGTGGTTGTGAAACGGCACAGGGATATTATTATTCCAAACCGGTTACCGCCCAGCGGTTTGAGGAGATGTTGTGCGAGGAGGTTCCCTGTTAATTCCCTTACACTCTTTTACGTAGCCAACTGACATTCCTGTATCATATCAGTTGGGACTTTCCCCCACTTGAGCAATCAGGGTGCGTGCCGCCGTCGAGAGCGCAGCGTGACGGGGTGCGGCGAGGGTGGGATCGCTTTCCAGCAGCACTTGGGCCTCGCGTTGAGCCATTTCCAGTAGTGGCGCGTCGGCGGCAAGGTCGGCATTCAACAGACCGGGCAGGCCGTGTTGGCGCACCCCTAGAAAATCGCCGGGCCCGCGCAGATGAAGATCCTCCTCAGCAATGCGAAAGCCATCGCTGGTGCGGCACAGGGCGCGCAGGCGCTGCTGTGTTCCGGATCCTGTGGCGTCACTGACCAGAATGCAGGTGGATGGACGTGTGCCGCGTCCTACGCGTCCTCGAAGCTGATGGAGCTGGCTCAGGCCAAAGCGTTCGGCGTTCTCAATGAGAATCACCGTCGCGTTGGGCACGTCTACCCCCACCTCGACAACAGTGGTGGCCACCAGGAGTTGTACTTCTCCCTGTACGAATGCACGCATGGTCGCCTCCTTCTCGTGCGGCTTCATGCGCCCGTGCAGCAGCCCCAGATGATAGGAAGAGAAGCCTTCGCGACGCAGACGTTCCCATTCCTCAGCGGCGGATAGTAGCCCTGGAGGGGATTGTTCATCGTTTTCCACCAGCGGACAGATCACGTAGGCCTGCTGTCCCTCATCGAGACGATCACGTACAAAGCCCAGCGCCCGCATGCGCTTGTCCGAACCGATACGGTAGGTGGCTATGGGGCTGCGTCCGGGTGGAAGCTCCCCTATCACCGAAACATCGAGGTCGCCATACAGAATCAACGACAGTGTGCGCGGGATGGGGGTGGCCGACATCACCAGCGTGTGGGGGGCATTCCCCTTGGCCGACAGTGCCGCGCGCTGTGCAACGCCAAACCGATGCTGCTCGTCGGTGATCACCAGTCCCAGATGGGCAAACTGTGTGTCGCCCGACAGCAGCGCGTGGGTTCCCACTGCCAGAAAGGCCTCTCCGGCGGCGAGCCGCGCGGCGGCGGTGCGACGGCTTTTTACGTCCATCGAGCCAGTGATAAGACACACTGAAAGCCCCAGCGGAGACAGCAGCGTTTCCAGCGTGCGTGCGTGTTGCTCGGCCAATAGCTCGGTGGGCGCCATCAGTGCGGTTTGCAGGCCGCTTTGTGCTACAAAATAGGCGGCCGCCGCGGCAACCAGCGTTTTGCCGGAACCCACGTCCCCCTGAATCATGCGGTTCATGGTACGCCCCGAGGTCAGATCCCGCACAATGTCACATACAGCGGCGCGTTGCGCGTCGGTGGGGCCGAAGGGCAATACCGACCAGAAGGGTTGCATGGACGCGTTCCCCAGAGCGCTTGCGGGGCGGTGTCGCGTTGCGCCCAGCAGCCGCATTGCCAGCGAAAGAACAAACAACTCATCAAATGCCACACGTCGCCGTGCCGCCAGCGCATCTGCATGGCTTGCGGGGCGGTGCAATGTCTCCAACGCCCGGGGAAGCGCCATCAGACCCAACGTTCGGCATAGTGCTTCGGGCAGGGGATCGGAGATCGGCTCGGCAAGCGCCCCTCGCGCCCGTGCAATGTCCCGGGAGATGACCGGGGAGGAAAGCCCCGCTGTCGCGGGATAGAGCGGCATGAGCGCACCCAGCCACTCCGACCCCAGCACCCGGGGT
>JAVVPJ010000129.1:0-4271 GCA_036655815.1 Oscillospiraceae bacterium | reverse complement strand
TAAAAGGAGGGAACGGTGCATGCAGCCCGTTCATGTTTTACTAACAGGAGCTATTCGGATCGGAAAAAGCACAGCGCTGCGCCGTGCTGTGTCGCTGTTGGGGACAACGCCTGGCGGCTTTGTAACGTGGTTTCCCGACCAAGACGCTTCCTATCGTCAGCTTTTACTGGGAGCGGTCGACGGGAGCGACCGGGGTTGTGTCGCTGCAGAAACTAAGGCTGGAAATCCACCCCAATGCCATCATGCGGCGTTTGATACGCTGGGTGCCACCCTGTTGCGTGAGGCGAGCGAAAAGCCTCTCATTGTGATGGATGAATGTGGAAGATTTGAAGCTGGGGCCATGGCATTTCAGCGAGAGGTGCTGCGATGTTTGGAGGGAGACGTGCCTGTGCTTGGGGTTGTGCGCCACCTTGGCCAGCCAAGCTGGCTGGACAGTCTGACAAGCCATCCGAACGTGGAGGTTGTCGTCGTCACACAGGAAAATCGGGACAGGATTCCGCAGTGGTTGGTTCGTCACTTTGCACCCCTGCTAGCTGTGCATGATGTGGAATCAGCACGAACATATTCCGGGCCGGAAAGCGCGGATTTTCTGCCATCTTTCGCTCAGAATGAGCTTAAATGATGGCTTCCAGCTGATCGTTTCCTTTTTTGTTGATGAGCATCTGTGCCAAAACAGCCTGCAAATTATCTGTGGTCAGTGACAGCAGATTGATGAGCGTTTCAACCTCATATTGGCTTCGACCCTTGGTAAGAGCCAATGCGAGCGTCACAGAGGCCAGCAGAACATCTTGCGGATTGGCTACCATTGGCTTGCAGCTGTTGCTGGAATTTTTTGAGCCCGATGATCCCGTAGCAGATTTTTCTGTGCCTTGTGTATCAGACATCTCGCTTCACCACGCTTTTCCCCTTCAATATATGGTCGAGAAGCCAAAGCTTATGATGCGACGTCCACATAAAATAGCCGCAACGCGAAACGGGACTTTCCCTTCTGCGCTGCGGCAATGTATTTTCCCAAAAAGTTCAGAAAAAGGATGTATCAGACAGTTTTGTGCAAGACAGCCCACTCGTGAGCCAAACTCCCGAGCACGGCGGCCGCGCCTTCTACACCGACGCAGCTAACGTCGAGCATGAGGCCATAGTGAGAGCCGTCACCCCATTTATCGCCCGTGAAATGGCTGTAATAAACCGCGCGCTTTTTATCTGTTTTCAGAATCTCCTCGCGGGCTTTTGCGGCAGGAAGATGATAGTTTGTGATGGCATGTTGAATGCGCCACTCCAGAGGAGCATGCAAAAAGACGTTCAGGCACATATTGCCCAGCACATAGTCGGCGCAACGTCCGACCAGAACGCAGGGACCATTCGCAGCCACCTGACGGATGATATTCGACTGAATGAGAAAGACCTGCTCACCCAACGGCATAGCAGCTGAACTGCCAGTTTGATCGGAGTACATTGATAGCGAAAACAATAGACTATTGGAGGCGTTCTGGTCGGCATTGGCAAACAGGGAGGGGGAGAAGCCGCTTTCCTGCGCAGCCAGTGTGATCAGCTCATTATCATAATATGGGATGCCGAGATGCCCGGCCAACAGTTTGCCGATGGCGCGTCCACCGCTGCCGTATTGGCGACTAATGGTAATGATGGGAAGTCCGTTCATGAAATACCCTCCTTTTCATGCAAGGCCAGACGATTTGGGTCATCCTTACGTTTACAGTATAGACTTTTTATGTTAGTATTACAATTAGCAGATATACCAAGGATTTGCGCAGCCTTTGGTGCAAGGGGCAGAGCGGAATCCGATCGACAAAAAGAGAGGTTATTAAATGTCACAACGCGAAGAAAATCGTATGGGAACAGTTCCGATGGGAAAACTGTTGACGACCATGTCGTTGCCGATGATGGCATCTATGCTGGTGCAGGCACTTTATAATGTCGTGGACAGTATTTTTGTAGCAAAACTCAGCTCCAATGCGCTGACGGCTGTATCCTTGGCCTTTCCAATACAATCCATGATGATTGCTGTGGCGGTGGGTACGGGCGTGGGTGTCAACGCCCTGTTGGCCCGCAAGCTTGGAGAAAAAAAGTATGAAGACGCGAACCATGTAGCGACCAACGGCCTTTTCCTCGCGTTGATCAGTTCGGTTGCGTTCGTCTTGTTTGGCCTTTTTGGGGTTGATGCATTCTTCCGTGCGTTTACGGATGATCCAGTGCTCATGGTCATGGGACGGGACTATACGTTCCTGTGTTGCATCTTTTCCTTTGGCGTCTTTCTCAGCATCATTGGAGAGAGAATTATGCAGGCATCGGGTAATACGTTTTACAGCATGGTTGCACAGATGGCGGGTGCTGTGACCAACATTATACTGGATCCGCTGCTGATCTTTGGACTACTTGGCTTTCCACGTTTGGAGGTCAAGGGCGCGGCCATTGCGACGATCATTGGGCAGATGGTATCGATGTGCGCAATTTTTTATTTTAACTTTGCTAAAAATCATGAGGTCACACTATCGTTTCGAGGCTTTCGTCCTCACACCCGCATTATTGGGGAGATCTATCGGGTGGGACTGCCATCCATTGTCATGCAGTCTATCGGCGCATTTATGGCGCTGGGAATGAATAAGATCCTGATGCACTACTCGGTCGTGGCCATGACAGTGATGGGCATCTATTTCAAACTCCAAAGTTTTGTTATGATGCCGATCTTTGGACTCACCAATGCCATGGTTCCGATTGTCAGTTACAACTTTGGTGCGCGCCATCGTGCGCGTATTGTGCATGCCATCCGCCTGAGTGCCATCTGTTCCGTGTGCATCATGGGGGCTGGTACGATTCTGTTTCAGGTGGGGGCACGCAGCATACTGGAGGTCCTGTTTGACGCGACGCCCGAGATGATTGCCATCGGCGTGCCAGCACTGCGCATCATAAGCGTACACTTTATGACAGGTGGAGTGAGCATTGTACTATCCAGTACCTTTCAGGCGTTGGGCAACGGCGTCTATAGCCTGATTTTGTCATTCTGCCGTCAGATCTTGCTGATTTTACCGGTAGCGTGGGCAATGGCACGGTTTGTCGGAGTCGGCGGTGTGTGGTGGGCATTTCCCATTGCGGAGGTGTTCTCCCTTACCATGGCTGTGATGATGTTTCGCAAGATTTATGGACAGAAGCTCAAATATTTGGAAGCTCAATAATACGCAAAGGAAGTATGAGAAATGTCTGCGTCTGAGTTCTATAACCCAACTCGGGTGGTGTTTGGCCGTGATGCAGAGAATCAGGTCGGCACGCTGGTGGCAGCACAACATTGTAAAAAAGTGCTGGTGCATTTCGGATCAGGCAGTGTGCAGCGCTCCGGCCTGCTTGACCGTGTTTGTGCCGCACTGTCCGAAGCGGGCGTTGCATTTGTCATGCTGGGCGGCGTTGTACCAAATCCACGCCTTTCCAAGGTGCGCGAAGGCATTACACTTTGTCAGCGCGAGGGAGTCGATTTTCTGCTGGCGGTAGGAGGCGGCAGCGTCATTGATTCGGCCAAGGCGATTGGCTATGGCATGGCGAATGATTGCGATGTTTGGGACGTATTTAGCGGAAAATGTACCGCGACGGACTGTATGCCGGTGGGTGCGGTGCTCACAATTTCGGCGGCTGGCAGTGAGATGAGCAATTCCTCGGTGATTACCAATGAGGACGGATGGCTTAAACGCGGGTGTAACACAGAGTATGGAATCTGTCGCTTCGCGATTATGAATCCTGAATTAACATATACACTGCCGCCCTATCAAACGGCGAGCGGCTGTACCGATATCATGATGCACACCATGGAACGGTACTTTACCACAGTGCCTACCCTGGAAATGACCGATGGTATTGCCGAGGAACTGCTGCGTAATGTGATGCGCAATGTCCGACGCGCGCTTCGTACCCCAGACTGCTATGAGGCACGGGCTGAGATCATGTGGGCGGGCAGTCTGTCACACAACGGGCTGACCCACTTTGGCGCTACGCGCGGAGATTGGGCTTGCCATCAGATGGAACACGAGCTGGGCGGCATGTTCGATGTGGCGCATGGGGCGGGGCTGGCAGCTGTATGGGGCAGCTGGGCGCGCTATGTCTACAAAACTGATGTGGGAAGATTTGCACGTTTTGGAGTTAATGTGATGGGCGTGCGCAACGACTTTTCTTCTCCTGAGCGTACGGCGCTTTCAGGGATTGAGGCGACGGAGGAGTTCTTTCAATCAATTGGGATGCCAACTCGCATCGCTGCATTGGGCGTGTCGCTC
>JAVVPJ010000128.1:0-4306 GCA_036655815.1 Oscillospiraceae bacterium | reverse complement strand
GAGAAGGAGAGATTCGAACTCTCGAGACGTTTTTGACGCCTACACGATTTCCAGTCGTGCGCCCTCGACCAAGCTAGGCGACTTCTCCATAGACAAGAACATGAGGATAAGGTTTTCGACTAAGTACTTATCTAGTATATTGATGAATGGAGGATTTGTCAATATCATAATGAAAAAAATTAATTTTGTGCCGTGTTATTCATCAATAAGACGTAGTTTTCTGAAAATTTGCCACAATGCTTCCGCGTCAACGCCAGGAAAAAGCAAGCAAGACAGGCGAACGCAGTGATACGCGGGTCGTGTTAGGGATGGTTGGCATTGTACTCTTCCCAACTGCGATATCCGTTTTTTCCATCCTGCTTGGCTAGATACATAGCTTGGTCGGCACGAGTGAGGAAGACGTCTAATGAAAACGCGAGCGTTTTTCCATAGTAATACCCTACACTGCATGTTAAATTGATGGGAAGTTTCAGACGGCGTTTCTCCAGTAGATGCAAAAATATGTTGATTTGGTTTTGCACATTCTGCTCGGTTACATCTCTCATGAAAACCATAAACTCATCTCCACCAAACCTCCCGATCACGTCGTCTGCTGAAAAGACACGTTGTAGCAGATGAGCGATGAGTACCAGCATTTTGTCGCCAGCAGGGTGCCCGCAGGTGTCGTTGATACATTTAAAATTGTCCAGATCAATCATTAGCAGGGCATAACCTACGCCGATGTCAGATTGAAGCATCTGGCTGACTTGTTCATACAGCGCCGTTTTGTTGAGAATACCGGTTAGGCTGTCCCGAGAGGCCTTTTCAAAGGCGAGATCCCGCTGGCGGGCCAATGCATGGATGTTTTCAACCCGGCCGAGCACATGAGTGATTTGTCCTTGTCTATTGGCGATACTACGCAGCGTAATCCGACGCCATTCATAGTCACCACCCAAACCGGACCTTGTGAGATATTCCAACGATGTTCTGATGGATTTTTGGAGAGCCGACTGCAGCATACAGCGATAGAGTTGTTTGAAGTCAGGATGGAGCTCTTCACAATAGCGTTCATCTTCCATATAGTGGGACAGCAGCTCTTCATGCAGTGAGCCATCGGCATCAAAATAAGAGCAGTAAAGGATATCTGAAATAGGAAAATACTGAAAAATTTGGTCGTCTGAAGTTTCCTCTAAAATGCGGGCGCGTGCAGTTTGCAGCAGAAGGCGTCGCATGGCTTGTTGATATCCCTGACGACTCTTGACCAGACGACGTCGGTCCTTTTGCTCGCTGATCATATAGAGCAGCAATAGGGCCAGTAGGAATAAAATCTTTTTCATTTGATACCCCGTCAGCCAGCCATATCATTAACGCATAGCATGGAGGCAATACTAGCATGTTCAAAGGATCCGTTCAAGGGGAAAAAAGTCGTCTGGAAGAATATTAAGAATATCAATATTCATAAATACAAGATCAGGAAGGCGATCTAATGGACACTTCTGTGATGACTTCCCCAATCATAGCGTCTGTTGATGGAGCCTGTTACTTCGGCTGGCACGCTCGAATCCACCAATACGATAGCATTTGTGCCAAAAAATCAGGCTATAGAGTCACACAAATTGATAAAAGTCATATGATTCATCCGTTCCATGTTATTTGCACTTGCTATTTTAAAAGTTATGTGTATAATAGAAAAGGCACATAAGTTAAAAAAAGTGTGACGTTGTGAACATGTTCTCGTGGCGCCATAGCCAAGAGGTAAGGCAGAGGTCTGCAAAACCTTTATCCCCGGTCCAATTCCGGGTGGCGCCTCCAATCAAGTGGGTGTGTGATATTCACATCCTCAAAACGGCAATCGGTTGACCCAAAAGGGTTGGCCGATTGCCGTTTTTATCAGGGCATGAATTGTGCGAGAATGGCAAGAGATTCCCATGCCGAAGAAATGGAAGAACTCCAAAAGGCCTTTAGAGCAACCATGGAGGGATTGATGTCTTGTCCAATATGTTATAAATTCCATCCTTACAGGTCAATGCCAAGCCAGGCTTTTACCAGTAGCCCAACCACAAAGGAAAGTGCCGCCACCGACCCCGAGATTAAAAACATTTCCCAAAATCGTTGCTTGAACGAATAACCTTTTGCTACCGAAATGTAGTAGTTGAACACCACAATGATAAGAGTAACCGTCACCAACAGCGTAATCAGCGCCGGAATATACGCCTGCGCGGGCAAAATAAGATAGGGAAACGTCAGCAACATCACTGTAATCAGATACATGACGCCTGTGTAGGACGAAGATTTGAGTGCGTGGGGGTCATTGTCGCTCTTGGCAGAGAGATAGGCCGATGCCGTCATCGAAAAAGTGGCAGAGACACCGGTGATGAGACCAGAAAGTGCTACAAGTCGGTTGTTTTGTAGCGCGAAGGTCAGTCCTGCAAGGGTACCGGTTAGCTCAACCAGTGCATCATTGAGGCCCAGCACCATTGAACCAACATATTGCAGGCGTTCCTCGTCCAGAATCTCCAGTAGTTCGGATTCATGTTGTTGCTCATCTCGGGAGATCAGTTCAGCTTCCGGAAGCTCTGCAATCAGGTTTGCATAGACCTTACCCGCACCGTCCTCGCCCTTTTCCATAAGCTTGAGCGCAAAGGTATAACCGAAAATTCGCGCGAGCAGCGCATAGCGAGAGACACGTGCCGTCCGGGGCATGGGAGATAAACCGGTATATTTGGACCACAATTTGCCATGCGAATCCTCTTCAGAAGAAATTTTCAGCAGAACGTCATGATCATGCTCGTCTTTGACACAGTTGGCAATACGGCGGTAGATTTGAGCCTCATCCACCTCATTTTGCTGCATTTTTCGAAGCAATGTAATTGTGTCCTGGCTGAGGGCTTCATTTCGCATCTGAGTGACCTCCCAAAATCTTCTATTTTGTAACCATTATACCATAGAAAAAAGCATTTGTCTCAGATCGCCCTTGACAAAGCATGGCAGGTGTCTTATAATATAAATAAGCTGTTTCAGGGCGGGGTTTAATTCCCCACCGGCGGTAATGGGTCTTTGACCACAAGTCCGCGAGCCGATTTGGCAGATTCGGTGTGATTCCGAAACCGACGGTATAGTCCGGAGGAAAGAAACAGATGACGACGATGAGATCGCCATCTGCGCCCACGCTTATTTAGCGTGGGATTTTTGCGTTTCCCGCAAACAGCAAATATGCGGAAGGGAAGATCTTTTGTGAAAGTAAATCATGCCGTTCGGAAACTCACCACGCTGGCTATGCTGGCTGCCATTTCGGTTGTACTGGTTACGGTCATCCGCGTCCCCATGTTCCTGCCATTTTTGGAGTATGATCCTGCGGATATTCCAATTTTTGTTGCTACCTTTCTCTATGGTCCACTGACAGGGCTGGGTCTGACAATTGTGGTGGCGCTGATTCAGGGCCTGACGGTAAGCGCTGGATCTGGCATTATCGGCATCATGATGCACATCGTTGCCACAGGGGGCTTTGTGCTGGTCGCGGGCTTGATCTATCGCCGCCATAAGACCAAAAAGAGTGCTCTGGCAGCGCTGGCTTGCGGTACACTGTGCATGACGGTGATGATGGCACTGTGGAATCTTTTGTTGACTCCGATTTTTATGGGAATGCCTCGAGAGGCAGTGATCCCACTGCTTCTGCCGGCAATCGTGCCGTTTAACCTGATCAAGGCCGGAATCAACGCGGGAGTTACGTTTTTGATCTATAAGCCTATCTCGATGCGTATTTCTCAGTCGGCTGAACATATCAAGAGCTGTCCGCTTGACAATCCAAATGGTTCCTGCTAAAATAAAACTAAAATTAAACATCACTTATCAAGAGCGGCTGAGGGACCAGGCCCGTTGAAGCCCGACAACCTGCGCGTTGCGTAAGGTGCCAAATCCTGCGGTGTGAACCGGAAGATAAGAAGCAATTTCGCGTCCGGTTTTTCCGGACGCGATTTTTGTCATTCAAATGAAAGGAAGAAATCATATGGCGAGACATCTTTTTACATCCGAATCAGTGACTGAGGGACATCCTGACAAAATCTGTGATCAAATCTCCGACGCAGTGCTCGACACTATTATGAAGAATGACCCTCTAGGACGCGTAGCTTGTGAAACCTGTTGTACGACCGGCATGGTGCTGGTGATGGGAGAGATCTCGACACAATGCTATGTTGACATACCCAAGCTAGTGCGTGAGGTGGTTCTGGAGATTGGATACAATAGTGCGCAGTATGGCTTTGACGGAAACACCTGCGCAGTCCTGACCTCCATCGACGAGCAGTCGGGCGACATCGCACTGGGAGTT
>JAVVPJ010000127.1:0-4320 GCA_036655815.1 Oscillospiraceae bacterium | reverse complement strand
GGGAAATAGCCTTCCAGCCAAAGAAAGTTGAAGAGCGAATAGAACCATCTCCGACCCCAATACGGCCGAGGCTTGTTCTGTTGCGCAAAAACCTGCTGTGCGACCTTCTCCTCCAGCTCGTCCCACCACTCAATACAGCAACTGTTGAAACAATGGCCACAGCTCATCTCCATGAGTTTTCGCAGACTCTCTACCGTGCTTATGGCCGGTGTGATGGAAGTGAATACAAGATCAAATTGCTTCTTCAGACCCTGTTCCTCTACGTTCATTTTTTTGAAATCTCCGAAAAAAAACGAGGCGTTTTTAACCCCTACGCTTTGGGCATATTCTCCTGCAATCTCTGCCATACGGGGGGAGAGATCCAAACCCTGCGCACGCTCTGCCGTTTTGGCAAACTCAACCACAAACCGTCCCGGCCCACAGCCGATGTCGATCACACTGCTGCGCGGCCCCAGCAGGCCATGTCCGCGAAGATAAGCCGCCACACGAGCCACCCGGTCATCCACGTCCTGCCGAAAGGACCCGTCATGTGCCAGTTCTTTGGCCCACACGTCCGCTCGTTTGTCCCACAGTTCTACGCTGTGCTGAAAGCCGTTCGGCTGCTTGTATTCCCAGATCTCTTGAAAATATGCATGGTCCCGCTTGGGATTAAAACAATCATCTGATTTCGTATTCAATTGATAACGCCCTCTCTTAAAGATTTGGAGCGATACATGCCACGCGATCTAGCTTCACAATTGGTTCAATGCGCAAATCCGCATGATAAAGATCCTGTAAGGAGGGTTCGGTTAGAATCTCCTGCCAAGGCCCGGAAACCATGGTTCCGTTCTCGTCCAGCACCGCCGCCCACCCACCCAGCAGCATTACATGATCGGGATTATGGGTGGTCATAATGACGGCATAACCATCTGCCGCCATGCTGCGAATCAACCGCAATGTAACAAGCTGCTTGCCATAGTCCAAGTGGGCGGTAGGCTCATCAAAGAGAATCACCTTGGGATTCTGCACAATGGCCCTAGCAATGGCTACCTGCTGTTGCTCCCCTCCGCTCAATTCGGTAAAGGGTTTGCGCGCCAGATGAGCGATTTTCAACTTGTTCAGCGCGTTCCATGCCAAAATCTCGTCCTGCCTGCCAGGGGAGTGAAAAAGGCCATAGCCGGAGGCGCTCCCCATGAGGACAAAATCAAGCACCTCATAGGCAAAAACCGTTTCCCAACTCTGCTGCACATACCCCACCTTCTCTGCCACTTGGCGTGGATTGAGCCGTTCCACTGGCTTGCCGCACAGACAAATGCTGCCGCTGCTGGGTCGCATCAATCCGCAAAGACAGTTTAAAAGCGTGCTTTTCCCCGCACCATTCGGACCTAAAATAGAGAGAATCTCGCCCTCCTGCAACGTGAAATTGCAATGATTGAGTGTCGGCTGAGACGCTCCGGCATAGGTATAACACAACTGTCTAACTTCATAAATCATTTCACATCTGTCCCTCTTTACGTCCACTTTGACTTGGATCTCCACAGGAGCCACGCATAAAATGGTGCGCCGATTAACCCCGTGAGAATGCTTAATGGAAGCTCCGCTTTGCCGATGGTTCGTCCGACAGTATCCACGGCCAAAAGGAAAATCCCACCCAACAGCGCCGAGACCGGAATCAGCCTCCGATTGTCCTCTCCCGCAATCATCCTCCCGAAATGAGGGATCACGAGACCGATCCAGCCGATGGTGCCGCTAATCGAAACCGCACCAGCAGTGAGCAGCGTAGCACAAGCGATGGCAATGGTGCGGATGACAGGTACATTTGCTCCCAGAATCCGCGCATCGCGCTCCCCCAGAGAAACGATGTTGATCCACCAAGCGAGCCGTACCAGCAGCACTGTGCAGACAGCAAAGGGCAGCAGTGTGCTCCAAAGGACGCGAAATCCCGCATTGGCCAGACTGCCCATCTGCCAATAGGTGATTGCGGGCAACTGGCTTCCGGGATCAGCAACATATTTGATCAGACCCATCACGGAACCCATGGCACCAGATACGATAATGCCCGAAAGCACCAAGAAAATGTTGGATTCTCGTCGAAGAAGTTTGGGCAGGGCCGCAGTCAGTGACACCGCTAGAATGCCACCACAGAAAGCAAAAAATTGAATGCTGACGGCAGAAAGTGAAAACAGAATGGCTAGCGCCGCACCGATGCAGGCACCCGAGGAAACGCCAAGAAAGTCGGGTGAGATTAACGGGTTGCGAAAAAGCCCCTGATAGGTCGCGCCCGAGATGGAAAGGGACGCCCCTACAATCACCGCCGCCAGCACCCGGGGAAGCCGCAGACGGAGCACCACATTTTCGGTCATTTCCGCCCAATCACCCCTCACACCCGTCAACTGTCCCACCAACACCTCTATGCTTTCCCGCAACGTGACAGGATATTTTCCCACGCATAGTGCGAGCAGAACAGTACAGACCAGCGCCGTCAGTAGCAGGAGCAGCAACACCCAGCCCGATGACCGCCCATGCGGTTCTTCTGAAGTGTGTCGCCGATGCATCGCTTAGTACCCCAGCGTTTCGCGGTTCATATCCAGACCATATACTGTTTTGTAGAAGTCGGTTACAACAGCATCAAAGTCTGCATCAGAGAGGGTGCCGGGATACATCTTATTGGCCGCCCAAAGAGTTCCTAGGCAAGTCGCCATTCCTGGATTCTCCCAGTGGTGCAAAGTGCCGGGAATCTGATAAACCTTGCCGTTTTTGACGGCCTGCAAATCTGCCCATGCGGGATCTTTCATAAGATCTGCCGCAGAAATAGCAGAGGTGGAAGAAATGAAAAGATAGTTCGGATCCCAGGCAAACACTTGCTCTGTTCCCGCCTCAGGCCAGAGCCCGGCGCCTTCTAGGCTCTGTGCCAGATTGACACCGCCGGCAGCCGTCAGCATTTCGGCCTGCATCATACCGCCGTTGGCCACCTTGCTGGAGTCCTTGCCCAGCAAGACAAAGGTCGGGCGATTCGTTTCTGGGGTGCTTCCCACAAGGCTCTGAGCCTTGTCCACAATGCTGTGGTAGAGCTTGTTGAGCATTTGTGCACGCTCCGGTTTGCCCACAGCCTCACCAATGATCTGATAGGCATCGAGCGTTTTATCAATGGTTTCAGGATCAATGAGAATCATCGGAATGCCCAATGCGTCGACTGCTTCGCGATTCTCTTTGTCGCCGATGGTATGGATAAAGAGGTCTGGCTTCATCGCTGCCAGCTTTTCCATGTCCGGACGGCCTTTCCCCACGGTATCCATATCATTGAGGGCAGGCAATACCATCTTCTGAAAGTCGTCCCGAGGACCGGCAGCCACCAGTTTGTCTCCCAGATCCATGGCCAGCACAAAATCGTTGGCCATATACCAGCACACGGCAATGCGGTTGACTGGCTGGGTTGTTGTGACTGTGCGACCGGCCTGATCTGTTACCGTGATGGGAGCATTGGGGTCCGCGATGGAAACCTCTGCCCGGGAGGGCTCTGCCGACGCGGGATGTGTCGTCGACGAGGCCTTTGGTGTACAAGCTGTGACGGACAGGAGTAATGCTGTCAAAAGCAGCAGTGCAGTAACTTTTTTCATTTGTTATGATCCTCTCGTTTTCCTGTTTTTGAATCTCTCAATGTAGGCTTCTCTGGTGATGTGGCGATGAATTTGCTTTGTCTCTCCTTTGTCTTCATTTTATCAAATTGTTTTATAAAACAATTCGGTGCGTAAAAAGCAGAACCATCACAAGGCCCCGCACTTTTGTAGCAGCGATCTGCTCTTATTCTTCAAGCTCTTGGTGAAATATCTCGTTGAACGCCCGCTCGGAAAACTCCCGGCAGCGGACTTCCAGTTCACGAAATTTGATGAGCAGTTGTTTGCCTTCTTCGGTCAGGCTGGCTGTTCCACCATTTCGACCGCCCTGTTGACGGTTGACAATCGCAGTGTCCAGCTCATGCTCCATCACGGTGAGGATTTTCCAACCCTTGCTGTAGGAAATTCCCATCTGCTGGCAGGCCAGCCGCACCGACTCGTAAGTCTCAATCAGTTCTAACAGTTGTGCAACGCCTGGCCCGAAAAATCGATTTTCCCGGTACAGACTCACTTTGATGAAAGGATAGATCCGCAGGGCGCGGCTGCGCTGCGCCAAGCGCTCATACCGAGGTGTAAAGGGATGGCAGGGTAGGACCCCCTCGTCCTCCACAGGCATCTCCCAATCGGCATGGACCCCCATTTTACCCAATATCTTTCTTTGGTTCAAAAAATCCGAAATGCGGCTGGAAGCCAGCAGCAGGGGCATTCCCACCTGCCCTTGGAACGT
>JAVVPJ010000126.1:0-4328 GCA_036655815.1 Oscillospiraceae bacterium | reverse complement strand
GATCGATGACTTGAAATGCAAAGGCCTATGATGTTATAATAGAAGCTACTGAAACATGAGATGGCGATTGCATATGGAGAAACGGCGGCGAGGTGCATGCTATCTACCAACGTTTTCTCGCTGTTGGTGCAAAAGTGAAACCAATGGATTGGAACCATTGATGTCATGTAAAAAGTTTGCTGGATCAGCCGACACATCCGATGCGACGGGCTTGCACAGCCCAAAGCCGGCATTTTGATGAGGAGAGAGTATGAGACAAAAAGCAGCACTCTATAAACCGATGCTGGCTATCATCGTCACTGCGCTGGTGGCGTTGTGTACGGTTGCCTATCTCTTTAATGTCAGAGCCTTTTACATAGCGGTTTTCGTTTCGGGAATCGCTTTGGCTGCGCTAATTCTGATTTTGATCAGGTCCGGGCGCGACATTGATCGGTTTGTTACGCAGGTGGGAGAGGCCATTGGAGCCATGCAGGCAGATACATTGCTGCGTTTTCCAATGCCCGTATTAGTGACTGATGTTGCTGGACAGATTTTGTGGTACAACGAACTGTTCAAACAAAAGGTGCTTCAATCGCGCGAGAAAGGGGATGTGTGGTATGGGCGTCCCATTTTGGAGCGGATGAAGGGCCTGGATACAACTCGTTCGGTGCAGAACTTGACCTGCGAGGGTCGGGATTACAGTGTGTTTCGGGCCGAATCTTCCCATCAGGATCACCCGGTTGTCACCTATTATCTGGTGGACGATGGCGATCTCAAACGGGATGCAGTTCAGTATCATTTGTCGCGGCCATCGATCCTGATGATTATGATTGACAGCCTGGAAGAGCTTTTGCAGAACGCGCGTGAAAATGAGCGTTCCAACCTCATCTCTCAGATTGAATATCGCATTGAAAAATTTGCAAGCGATCACGATGGGATCGTTATCAAGACGGAACGAGATCGTTTTGTGCTACTCATTGAAGAACGCCATATGCCCGGCATTGTGGAAAAGCGGTTTGAGTTGCTCGACGAGGTGCGGGAACTGTCTGCGGGAGATAAGCTCCCAGTTACACTGTCCATCGGCGTGTCACGCAACATTGAGAGCTATCCAGAAGGGGAGCAGGCTGCGCGTCAGGCGCTGGATATGGCACAGGGACGCGGAGGAGATCAGGCGGCGCTCAAAACACAGGCGGGCTACGATTTTTTTGGCGGTCTTTCCAAGGGAATTGAAAAACGCACCAAAGTCAAGACACGCATTGTGGCGACGGCGTTGGCAGAGTTGATTGAGTCGAGTCGCAATGTGGTCATTATGGGACACAAATATGCCGATCTGGACTGTCTTGGGGCTACAGTCGGGCTCATGAAAGCCATCCGTCAGATGGGGAAACCCTGTACGGTGGCTATTAGCCGTACCCGAAATTTGGTGCCGTCCCTGATTGAGAGACTTGAGCAACATGGTTATGCAGATAGCTTTTTGGAACCATCTGAGGTACAGGGCATTGTCGGTGCCGAGACGTTGCTCATCATCGTCGATACCCACCTTGTACATGTTGTCGAGTCGAGTGATCTGTATCAGGCTTGCAAGAACAACGTGGTGGTCATCGATCATCATCGCCGAATGGTAGGTTATATTGACAACGCTGTGATTTTTTATCATGAACCGTTTGCATCCTCGGCCTCCGAAATGGTCACTGAACTGGTGCAGTATTTCGGAGAAAAGAACCATATCGGTCGTATGGAGGCTGAGGCGCTGCTGGCGGGCATCATGCTCGATACCAAGAACTTCACCATCCGCACGGGCGTGCGAACTTTTGAGGCTGCCGCTTATTTGCGTCGGCAGGGCGCTGATACAGTGGAGGTGCGCAAAATGTTTTCATCCACCATGGAATCCTATCAACGCCGGGCGCGGGTGGTTTCGTCGGCTGAGGTCTATCATCGCTGCGCCATTGCCTGTACTGCCACAACGGCCGACGATATCAAGCTGGTTGCACCGCAGGCAGCTGATGAGCTGCTGAACATTAGCGGGGTGGATGCATCCTTCGTGCTCTATGAATATGATGGAGGCATCTCTATTTCTGCTCGCTCCATGGGAAAATTCAATGTTCAAGTGATTATGGAAGCACTGGGTGGAGGCGGTCATCAGACCATGGCAGCCACACAAATGCCGGAGATTTCGATGGAGGATGCAAGACAAAAGCTACTCGACGCCATTGAGGAGTATAACCATAACAATAAACAGGGGAGCTGACAATACGATGAAGGTCATTTTGCTGGACGATGTCAAGGGCACGGGGAAAAAGGGAGAGCTCAAAGAAGTATCGGATGGTTACGCCCGTAATTTCTTGTTGCCCCGTAAGCTGGCGCAGTCTGCTACGGCACAGACAGTGGGAGAAATGGCCGCCAAACAGGCGGCACAAGCCCATCGAGCAGAATTGGAACTGGAAGAGGCAAAAACTCTGGCGAAACGTCTCGAAACAATTGCCATTACTGTGCATGCCAAGGCGGGTACGGCAGGGCGTTTGTTCGGCGCTGTGACAACCAAGGAGATTGCTGAAACCATGAGCGCACAGCTTGGCAGCACCATTGATAAAAAACGTGTGACCATCGACAAAGATATCAAGAGCTACGGCGAGTATGAAGCCACGGTGCGTCTGTACACCGGAGTGGCAGCCAAGGTGCGCGTGACGGTGTGCGAATAAAAGCTGGATTCGGGGGGCCAAATTTGGAAAGTTCTGGATCTGATTTCAACTTTACAGCTTATCCGGGTGAACTGCCCTATAGCCTCGAGGCCGAGCAATCGGTACTCGGGGCCTTGCTGCTTGACGCCTCCTGCGTGCCGGTGGTGGTGCAGTATCTGTCACCAGAAAGTTTTTACCGTCCGCAACATCGGGATTTATTCGCCATTGTACTGCGCAAGTTCATCGGAGCCGACGCCATCGACTTTGTTACAGTGCTTGAGGCGGCCTGCCGCGAGCAGGTTTTTCAGACCGATCAGGATGCAAAGATCTATCTAACACAGTTGGTGCAGATCGTGCCGAGCACTGCCAATGTGGAAGACTACGCCCGCATTGTACAGGACAAGCACTGGCGACGCAGCATCATTGGGGTCTGCACCAAGGTCATGGCTGCTTCCCGTGAGGGTGAGACAGATGCTGGTACGTTGCTGGATATGGCAGAACAAGGAATCTTTGATATTCGGCGTGGGCGGGATGCCACTGGATTTTCGCGTATTGATGAGGTGTTACTGTCCACCTTCGACCGCCTGCAACGGTTGGGTGGAGAGGATCGCAGCGATTATCTGGGCATTCCAACCGGCTACACCACGCTTGATAATGTCATGACGGGTCTTAACCGTTCTGATCTTCTGGTGTTGGCGGCCCGTCCCGGTATGGGAAAGACGGCATTTGCCCTCAACGTGGCAGTCAACGTGGCACGACTGAAAAAGACAGTGGCCATTTTCTCGCTCGAAATGAGCAAGGAGCAGTTAGCAGAACGTTTTCTGTCAGGCGAGGCGTTTATTCCCAGCGATCGCATGCGTCGCGGCACACTGGCCGGGGATGACTGGGTCAACTTGGCGGTTGCCTCACAGCAACTGTCACAAATGCCGATCTACCTTGATGATACACCAGGCATCGCCATTGGAGAAATGAAGGCACGTTTGCGTCGTTTGCGCGATGTATCGCTGGTCATCATTGACTATTTGCAGTTGATGAATAGCGGAAATGGCCGCCGCAACGAAAACCGCGTGCAGGAGGTCAGTGAAATGACCCGCGCACTCAAAATCATGGCCAAGGAGTTTAACATCCCTGTGGTTGTGCTTTCACAGCTCTCGCGTGGGCCGGAATCACGCGCAGACAAGCGGCCGATGCTGTCCGATTTGCGCGAATCCGGCTCCATTGAGCAGGACGCTGACCTTGTGCTGTTTCTGTATCGCGATGGGTATTATAATCCCGACAGCGATCAACCTGGAATTGCCGAATGCATTGTGGCGAAGAACCGGCATGGTGAGACAGGAATCGTCAAACTTGGCTGGGATGGGCAATTCACCAAATTCCGTAATGCGGAGCTGGGGCGCGATGAGGGATAGCGTATTGGCAACCATCACCCGCCACCACATGCTGTCGCGCGGGGATCACGTTGTTGTTGCATTGTCGGGCGGAGCCGATTCGGTCGCGTTACTGCGAATGCTGCTGGAGTTGACACCAACGCTGGGAATTCTTGTGTCTGCCTGTCATGTCAACCATCAGTTGCGGGGAGCCGAGAGCGAACGGGATGAGATGTTTTGCAGCAGCCTGTGTGAGGCATTGGGGGTGGCGCTCTCCATCTGCCGGGTCGATGTGCGGGCGTGT
>JAVVPJ010000125.1:0-4329 GCA_036655815.1 Oscillospiraceae bacterium | reverse complement strand
CAGCCATGTCTTTATCCATCTTGTTGCCTAAGCTGTTAGAATGAGAGGACAATGGGTCTGACGGAATCCTCCAAGGACTATGCGTCCGTGCGATAGTCAGTCAGCCATCCTCTTATTCGCAGCGTTCGATTTGTGCAGGTAGAGCCGCCACCGAGCGCGTTCGTGTCATCAAACAGATAGAATCGGCAGTGAGAAAAGGATGGTTCACCAATTGTATATCTGAGATTAGGAGCGAGGATTATGAACGCAGTCGGAATTGATGTTTCCAAAGGGAAAAGCATGGTATCCATCGTCCGTCCCTTTGGGGAATTGGTAGCAAAGCCCTACGAGGTACGCCACACAGCCAGTGAACTTAGGGAGTTGGCAAGCACCCTAAAAAGTCTGGCAGGTGAAACGCGCGTTGTTTTAGAACACACCGGTCGGTATTACGAGCCGGTTGCCCAGCTGCTCCACGACGCCGGCGTATTTGTCAGCGCGGTCAATCCGCTGCTCATCAAGGAATACGGCAACAATTCCTTGCGCAAGATTAAGACGGACAAGGCTGATTCCTTGAAGATTGCCCGATATGGGCTTGACAACTGGAGTGAGCTGCGGCAACATAATCCCATGGATACGATTCGCTACCAACTGAAAACAATGAACCGGCAATATGGTCTGTATACCAAGAACAAAATTGCTTTCAAAAACAATCTGATTGCCTTGCTCGACCAGAGCTATCCCGGCGTGAACACCCTCTTTGAAAGCCCCGTCCGTGCGGACGGGAGCCAGAAGTGGGTAGACTTTGCCGCGTCCTTTTGGCATGCGGACTGCGTGCGCGGCATGAGTCGGTCGACCTTCACCGAGCGCTACCACAAGTGGTGCAAGCGCCACGGCTATCAGTTCAGCGAAACAAAAGCCGCCGAAATCCACGCCGAATCGAAAGAGCTGATTGCCATGCAGCCGAAGAATCAGCTGTCCAAGGTAATGGTGCAGGAAGCGATTGCGCAGCTAAACACGGTTTCCAAAACGGTGGAAGTGTTCCGTACGGAGATGAATCGGCTTGCCAAAGAACTTCCGGAATACGATATTGTCATGAAACTGTATGGTATCGGCATATCTCTCGGTCCACAGCTCATGGCGGAGATTGGGGATGTGCGTCGCTTTGCCCACAAGGGTTCTCTGGCGGCCTTTGCCGGCGTTGATCCCGGCGCAAACCAATCTGGCACTTATGAAGTGAAGAGCACCCATTCGTCCAAGCGAGGCTCCCCAGAGCTGCGAAAAACGCTATTTGTCTTGATGACGGTATTACTGCAAAATGCGCCGCAAGATGACCCGGTGCATCAGTTACTGGACAAGAAACGTGCCGAGGGGAAGCCCTATTACGTTTACATGACCGCCGGCTGCAACAAGTTCCTGCGCATCTACTACAGCAGGGTGAAGGAGTTCATAACACACTGGACACCCCCGTAGATTTGGATTCAACCGGACTTTCTTAATAACAGCATCCCCTCACGTTAGGTCGGCGCTTCGGCGGTGGCCTTTTTGTGTTACTCTTTTTTCCTGTGTCACTTTCTTTACATTACCCCTTGGCTTTTTATTTGCAGGCTAGAGAATTGTATCCCACAAAGGCATATCCGGTAAGGCTACCCCTTGTTGCAGTTTGTCATGATCGAATCCCCAATCAATCACCGCGTTAGACAGAACAATCGATTCAAACTCATCTTCTGTAATACCAAGAACGCTGAGAAACTGATCCAGAGAAGCCGGGCGCTTACCATCGTAAATTTCGCACAGACGCATTCCTTCTTCATGATCCATAACGCCATTTCGAATATCAATACAAGCTAAATGATTAGTGCGACCGTGCCCTCGCTTTATATATTTGCAATAATCGCGAATTCCTTGCCAACGGCATTCAATCTTTTCATAATCGTATTCCGGTGGAATTCCTTCAACTTCTTGTCCCTGCCACCCAAGTTCTTCTTTAATTATAGCGACTTGCTTTTTTGTGTCCCATTTAATGTAATTACCAAGATAAATTGACTTTGCGTTGAGTTCCGCTAACTCAGCCTTTGAAGGAAACTGAAAGGCCATCAGATCTCTTTGCTCAACTTGTCCTCCAATCAGCTTATACATTTTATCTGCAGTAATACCTAGGTTTATCATCTGATCAAAGGCCTTTTCATTCATTTCTTCTAATTCTTCTGCAGTGTGGTATGCACGGTACTCTGAGGAGGATTCGCCCCAGATTACAAGTGGGATTTTATAGAGCACAGCCAGTTGCATGGTATGGGCAAACACTCCGGTATGACAGTGCCAACAGAAATCACCTGTGCGTTTTAGCGACTCCAACATAAGAAGTTTAACCACTTTCCAGTTGGGAGTAAATTCCACCACATCAACGCCTAATTTCTTAAATGTCCTGAGATTGTTTTCGTGAACGAGCGGGCGATAACCCCAGTGATTGAAACGCACAACCAGAGGTTTCATTTTCAACTGTGTTACAACATACAACAACTGAAAAGTACTATCTTTTCCACCACTAAAAGGGATGATGCAGTCATACTGACCGCAATTCCGATATCGGTTGCAAATTGCATCAAGCATTGTACGCCTGGCATCCCAATCTATATTATGATACTTTATTTCTGCTTGACGGCAAATATTGCAAATTCCATCTTCGTCAAATTGAATTGATTCATGACTTTCTGGTAAGACACAACGTTTACAGCACTTCATTTTACATCAGCGCCTTTCAAAATAGTACTTGTGTATTTTTCTTACTGCAGTAATTACATCAGACACATCAGCATCCGACATGGAGGGGTATAGTGGCAAACTGAATATGCTAGAACAGATGTCTTCTGCGACAGGGCATTCTCCTTCCGAATGACCCAATTGTCTGTAATACGGATGGAGGTGTACGGGAACATAATGAACATTCGGCTGTATGTTTTCAGCAGAAAGCGCTTTGAAAAGCTCGTTTCTGGAGCATTTCAAAAGCAGTTCATCAATTCTCAGGACATACAAATGCCAACATGTGTCGGCATACGCCTTTTCTTCTGGAATAATGAGCCCTTGCAATGTGTGGAATGCCTTATTGTAAGCGGCAACAATTTCTTTTCGACGTTGCTTAAAATAAGCCAATTTATTGGACTGGCTGATAATCAGTGCAGCCTGCATATCGGTCATGCGGTAATTGTAACCAAGCAAGATCTGCTCACAATACCACGCTTCTCCTGCATTTGCTTCATACATGTAATGTTCTTTTTCTTTTGTGATTCCGTGATTTGCTGCTAACCGCATGACATCCGCATATTGCTTATAATTGGTCAGGACTGCTCCGCCTTCCCCGCCAGTAATTGTTTTAACAGGATGAAAGCTGAATGCCGTTATGTCTGCAATACTGCCTACCGGTCGACCATTGTAAACACTGCCTAAACTATGCGCTGCATCCTCAATCAGAACAAGATGATGCCTTTCACATATCTCCTTCAATTCCTGCAATTTGCAAGGAATGCCCGCATAGTCTACAGCAATTATAGCCTTCGTGCGCTCGGTAATCTTTTTTTCAACGGACAGTGGATCGATAGTGTACGAATCTTTACATATATCTGCAAATACAACGGTGCCTCCACAATACCGCACACAATTTGCAGAAGCCGCAAATGTCAACGGAGTCGTTATTACTTCGTCTCCGTGCGTAATTCCTGCCGCAATACACGATAGATGCAGCGCTGATGTGCCATTCATTGTGGAAATGGCATACCTTGCCGAGAATGTTCGGCACAACATATCTTCAAGCTTCTTGATTTGCGGTCCCTGCGTAAGGTATTCGCTTTTTAGCACCGCCAAGACCGCCTCTATATCTTCCGCATCAATGAATTGCTTACCATAAAATATTTTTCTTTCCCTTACGGGCGTTCCGCCGTAAAAAGCAATTGTCTCATTCTCTCGCATGAAGCTCTCCTCCGGTTCAGCTTTGGTTCACTTGCTCTGAACGCTCCCTATAATACTCCACAAGACGTTCATCCGCGCAGCATTCGACACTGCATCCAAACAGTGTTTTGAACAGATTGCTTCCTTGTTCGAGAATCGTACTAATCAGCGAGGATCTTTCCAGCTCTGCAATTCTATTCTGATACACTTCAAAATCAGATACAGGCACGGTTTTTCTCACTTCATCTACATACCCAGGCGAAAATAGTCTAGTCGACAGTGATATGGTATCAAAGATAATCTTGATTACCATATACTGTTTTTCATAGTCTGTAATTGGCAGTTCACAGATTGCCCTGTCCCAAGTATGCATTTGGTTGATTCTTCCTTGCGGTTCGTAATAATAGATGC
>JAVVPJ010000124.1:0-4344 GCA_036655815.1 Oscillospiraceae bacterium | reverse complement strand
GGTCTGGGAAGTCGAAGCCACCCTCAAGCCCGGCAAGCGACATGCGGTGCCCAAGCGCAAGTACTACTACGACGAAGACAACTGGGGTAACGCGATCATCGATGGCGCTGGAAAGCTCATGAATGCAATGCGTAAGGCAGATGGCACCTATCGGACCTATGATGAAATGATCAAGGAAGGCATCGAGACGAAATATATTGGCGCTTTCAATACAGGACCGATCACAACGCCGCTCGACATCAACACCTCACAGGGCAGTCCTTGCGCCGAGTATAACTATGGCGTCTTCACTGCTGAGGTTGAGGTTGAAGTTGCAACGGGTAAGGTGAAAGTTCTGGCGATGCATTGTGTGGCAGACCCCGGTCCCATCGGAAACTATCTCGCGGTGGATGGTCAGGGCTACAGTGGCATGATGCACTCGATTGGTTATGCACTCTCAGAGGACTATTCAGATGTCAAGAAGCATGCAACGCTTATGGGCGCTGGATTCCCTTATATTGAAATGATTCCGGATGGCGAAAACTTTACTGTAGAATATACTCAGACACCACGTCCTTCTGGCCCTTATGGTTCGTCGGGATGCTCTGAGATGTTCCAGACCTCTGACCACTGCGCTGTCATCAATGCTATTTATCATGCCTGCGGCGTGCATAGCTATAACCTGCCGGCAACGCCTGCACGGGTGAAGGAAGCGCTGGAAGCCAAGGCCAAGGGGACAGAGCTGAAGCCGGATCCCTATTATTTAGGTGACGATTTCTATGAGAAATTGGATTACATGAAGGCGAATCAGCTATAAGAATACCGTGATTAAACGGATAGGGGGAAGATAGGCATGGACACGCTTGCCTTGATTGAACAATCACTCACCTGTATTCAAGGTGAAAACGCACCTTGTGGCTGTGCCTGCCCTCTAGGCGTGGATGTGCGTGAGTTGATTCAGAAGCTTAAAAAAGGAGACTTTTCCGGGGCCTATAAAAGCTACGCAAAATACGTGGTTTTTCCCGAAATTGTCTGCCGAATCTGTGACATGCGTTGTGCATCGGTCTGCGTCCGCCGTGAGGTTGATGACAGCATTGCATTGCGTCGATTGGAGCAGGCCTGCTGTGATTTGCGTTCTACCAAGACATCGCCCAACTATTTTATTCCTTCCAAGAACAAACGGGTGCTGGTTGTCGGCGCAGGGTTGACAGGGCTTACTTGTGCCGTTAAGCTTGCGAAACGAGGCTACGCTGTGTGTCTGCGTGAGGCATCAGAGCGGTTGGGTGGTGCATTGTGGGAGCTGGATCACCAGCTTATGCCCAGTGAGCTTTTGAGTGCGGAATTGCAACGGGCGGTTGCGCTGAAATACCTTTCTGTCGAACAAAATAATCCGGTGCAAACACTCGACGAGGGCGACTTTGATGTCGCCCTCGTCGCAACCGGTAAGAGCGGAGAGAATTTTGGGGCACCAAGAAAAGGCGTGTTTGCGGGGGGCGATCTTGTGGAGATTGGAAAATCTCCACTTGACGCCATACGTGATGGAATCGCCATCTCCTATGCGATGGAGGCCTATCTACAGACGGGCACGATGGAGGTGGAGCATCCCTCAGAGGAGTGCCACTATGCACCGCGCCTGAGCAATCTACAGCCACAGCCCACAGCTCTGCCACAAAACGGAACGCCTATGAGCAAAGAGGAAGCCGTTGAGGAGGCCTCGCGTTGCATTGAGTGTCGGTGCAATGAGTGTGTGGATGCCTGTGAGATGCTTCAATTTTACAAAAAGAACCCGAAAAAGACCATCAGTGATATTGTGGAAACCATCCACAAAGGTCAGGAGAGCGCGAAGACGGCATTACGGCAGTCATATTCATGTACCCAGTGTGGAGCTTGTGGGCCGCTGTGTCCATCAGGGATTGACTTTAAGCAAATATTTTTAGAGGCGCGCAGAGCCATGTATCGCTTGGGGCATGTGCCCCCTGCGTTTCATGACTTTGCATTGCGTGATATGGCGTTTTCCAATGATGAGGCCGCCTTTTTACTGCTGCCCAGCGGACGGAAGACGGTTGGATCTTTGTTTTTTCCTGGCTGTCAGCTTGGAGCCTCTGACGCTGCCTATGTAGCGGGCGCATATGAGCGCTGTCTTGCTCTCACGAATGGGGATGCAGGAATATTTCAATATTGTTGTGGGATTCCAGCCCATTGGGCGGGGCGCGAGGAGCTCTATGAGCAGGTCAATGAGGTGATTAGACGCACCTGGGAGAGCTGTGGACGACCTCGTGTGGTGATGGCTTGTGCCTCATGTATGGAGATGTTTGCACAGCATCTGCCCGAAATTGAAATTATATCGCTCTGGGAACTGATGGATAACGGCGCACTTCTTCCGTCGATTGGGAGGGGACAGGCAGTGGCGGTATTTGATCCATGTTCCGGTTGGAATCTTCCACGTGTACAACAGAGCATTCGTCACCTGCTGACAGGGATGGATTTTGTGGTGACCGAAATTGCCAATCGTGAGGGACACGCGCGATGCTGCGGCTATGGAGGGGCGATCTATGGGGTCAACCCAGAACTGCATCAGACCATCGTGGAGAACAATGTGTCGCTTTCTGAACTTGATTATGTGACATGGTGTGTCAATTGTCGAGAAACCTTTGCACAAAGAGGAAAATCAACGTGGCATATCCTCGACCTTTTGTTATTTGGTACAGAGGATCGCAAGCATCGGCAGGCCCCCACCTTATCAGAGCGACGACTGAACCGATTGGTTTCCAAGCAGAAGATGTTGCAAACCTATGCCGGCCTGGAGGAAGCTCCTACGCCCCTGAGCCACCAGACGATGATGATTTCGGAAGAGCTCATCAAAAAGATGGATGAAAAGCTGATTCTGAGTGAGAATGTTGAACGTTGCATTGCTTATGCGCAGGAAAGCGGAGATCGGCTCTGGCTTCCTGACAAAGAATGTTATTGTGCTCATTTGCAGCAGGGAATTATTACCTATTGGGTCGAATATCAGTGCCATCACGATGCCTTTATTTTACGAAATGTGTATAGTCATCGAATGGAGATTCAAGGGACGCGGTAAAACAAACAGTATACGGATGACTGCACGAAGGGCGGACAAGATGGAACAGAAAGACTGCATTGATGGGATTATGTGCTGCAAATGCGATTGTCCACTGGTGATGGGGACGATTGTCTTTGGCTATATGGGGTTTACCTTTAATCGGGAACTACCCCATTGCCCCAAATGCGGGCAGGTTTATATCAGTGAGGACTTAGTAAACGGGCGGATGCTGGATGTGGAGATGGAACTGGAAGACAAGTAAGAGAGCGCATCGGCCCTGCCCTTTGAGAAGGGAGACGCGATGGAAGAGTTACAAGATCGAATTGAGAGCCTGATGTCTCAAGGGTTTAGCTGTAGTCAGATCATGATGATCCTGTCCATGGAGCAACGCGGGATGGAGAATCCCGAGTTGGTACGTGCAATGGGAGGACTGGCAGGGGGTCTGCATTCGCAGAGCACCTGTGGAACCCTCACAGGTGCGTGCTGTATGCTGGCTAGCTACGGGGCCAAAGGAACGGTATCGGAGACTGCGAGCATACCCTACAAGGCCATGGTACAAGGCTTGGTGCATTGGTTCGGAAAAGAATTTGGCAGTACGGTTTGTCGTGATCTTCTGGAAAACGATAAGAGCAATATACCATCGATCTGTCCTAAACTGATGGCTGAGACTTTTGCAAAATGCATGGAATTGCTGACCGAGCAGGGAATTGATATTGAGGGCTGAGAGGCTGTAAATCCCCTGTTCTATCGTTCACAGATTGTAATGAGTGCCCTGGAAAGTGGTTTAATAGCCATATTTTCGGGGTGCTCATTTTTATTATGCGTTGGAAATGGGAACACAATATAGGTCATCCCGCTTCACTGCTCTGATTGACAGTACCGCGTACCGAGACACCGGCAAGATACATCTCGATGAGCGCCTCCTCCACGCTGCTCTTGCGGCGACGGTAGCGCTCAATGATGGCGGTTTCGAAGGAAATGCCCTTGAGCCGCGGCATATGGAGCGTGACGTCGCCGGAGGTGGTGGTGAGATTGCGGTCGTAGTGGCCGCTCCGGTAGCCCTGACGGTCCTCGCTGCGCTCGTATTTGGCGGCCTGGGTTAGCTTTTCTGCCTCGGTTTCCAGCAACTCGTTCAGGGTTTCTTCCACGCTCCCACGGACTAATTCTTTGATTTGCCCCTTGATTATTTCCTCGTTAAATTGTACAATTTTCTCAGACATGGTTTGTGGTCTCCTTTCAGAATGGTGGTGTGATAGGGCCTGCCCTTGCCAGTATAATATAAAAATATATAGTGCATCGTT
>JAVVPJ010000123.1:0-4346 GCA_036655815.1 Oscillospiraceae bacterium | reverse complement strand
CTTTTTGCATCTCTACGTCGAAATGAAACGCGAGGCGCTTGAATCCGTCGCGATCAGTCGTCAGATTTTGGCGGAGCATCTGAGCGTCTATTTTAAGTATCTTGACAGTGACTACAATGACCTCAAGCGCCTTCTTGGCATTGAACCATTGGTCGTGACGATACTGCGCAGCGGAACGATGGAGGCATTTTCCCGTGCGGGTGGCGTTATCCGCCGCATCAACCCTACCAGTTTGCAGTTGGGGGAATTGCTCAAGGCGCAGAAGGCCGCCGTGGAAGTGCCCCGCCATGTGGTGAACGGAGGAGTTGCGCGGCTATGATTGAGATTCCATTCATCTATATCCCTGTGATGGCTCTGTGTTGCTATTTTTTTCTGATCATGGCCCTGCTGGCAGCCAAAAAGAACCGACTGATCCATTCTTTTATTACGTTACTCCTGTGCAATCTGCTTTGGACGGGCGGATCCTTGCTGATGCGTATGCAGGTCTTTCCCAGCTATGAATTTTGGTATGATGTTTCTCTTTTAAGTTTGTTTGCCATTCCTCTGTTTCTTTATATATTCGTCCACAATTTTGTCAAGGCAAAGGGACATTTTGTCATGCATCTGATGACGGTGATCACCGCTGTTATGCTGGTTCTCACCCAACGACAGGTGTTTCTCAAACGGCCGACATTGGTCACGACAGAACAAGGTATGTCCTATTTTCAGTACGCGATGGATTGGCCCATTGTCATTCCCACCGTCATTTTTACGATTCTCATCAGTTGCACTGGCTGTCTGGTGATTCGCGCCATGAAGCGACATGAAATGTCCAGCGAGGCCATGCTGTCTCTTGTCATTGGGATGTTTACGCTTTTGATCGGTAACTTTTTGTCTGTGCTCCCCGGAAATATTTTTCCGTTTGATACCTTATCCGGCATTCTCAATGCTGCTTTCCTGTTTTATGCGCTCTATCGTCAGAGAATGTTTAAATTGACACTGCTTGTTTCGCGCGGCACACTGCTGGTTCTTTCTCTGGCCGTGGTTTCGATTCTTTTCTCCATTCAGAGCATACGGGTAGAGCACTGGTTCAGAGAATATCTTCCCCTGTTCGCACCCTATTCCACGGTGCTTTTCTCACTGGCCTTTGTTGGTGCAACGTCGCTGCTCTATTTCCTGTTCTCCCGCATCATTGACAATCTTTTCATCAAGGATGAGCTGCTGCAAGCCGAACGTCTGCGTTCCTTTTCCAGCAGCATTTCCAAAAGCCTTGACCTCAATGAGATTGTCGCTACTCATCTCGCTGGTGATCGATGTGGTGAAGGTGGATCGTGCTTATCTCTGTCTTTATCAGGAATCGTCCAAAAGCTACCAAACTGCCGCCACCCCCAGCCCGTTGGACGCCAACACCTTCACCCTCGCGGCCGAAAACCCCTGCATTGCTTGGATGAAGGAGCATAAGGAATGTCTGTTGCTGCGGGATTTTTCCCGTACGCCTGCCTACAAGGCTATGTGGGAACTTGAAAAACGTCAGATCTCTGATCTTGGGGTGAACTGTCTGGTGCCGCTGCTTTGCGGTGACGATTTGGTTGGCATTCTGGTGTTGACGCAAAAGTCTAAAAATGTTGCGTTCACCTATGATGATATCACATTTTTAGAATCGGCGCAGTCCATCGTGTCTATCGCGATCAAAAATGCGAAGCTTTACCAAACAGCTTATTATGAATCGCGAATCGACTATCTGACAGGGTTGCTCAACCGCAAATATTTCTATGAGCGAATCCAGGAGGAATTCGATAAAAATCGCGATGGTTCGCTGGCGCTCATCATTCTGAATCTAGATGACTTCAAGCTCTATAACCAGCTCTATGGCAACCGCGAGGGAGATCTCGTGTTGCAGCAGATTGCAACTATTATTCTTACAACCATGGGAGAACAGGGTTTCGCCTCGCGCTACAGCGGAAAGGAATTCGCGCTCGTACTTCCTGGTTGCGACACCCTCAAGGCGCTCAAACTGGCCCGTGAAATCCACAGCCGCGTGCTGTCCATGCACAAGGGGAAGGAGGAACAAATGCACAAGATGCTGACGCTCAGCGGCGGCGTCTGTGCCTATCCCTATTCCGCCTCTACCGTGACACAGCTCATCGGCAATGCAGATATGACCGTCTACAATGCCAAGAGAAGCGGCAAAAACAAGGTGCTGGCTTATTCAATGGAGCATCAGCCGTCTGACCCTACGCTCTCTGTAGAGGACGTTTCACAGAAGGGCTATTCCGATTATGCTTCTACCATCTACGCGCTGACCGCCGCCATCGATGCCAAGGATCACTATACCTTTCAGCATTCCCAGAACGTAGCCAAATACGCCACCATTTTGGCCAAGGCGATTGGAATGAGTGACGGACATGTGCATATGCTCTATGAAGCTGCTCTCTTGCATGATATCGGAAAAATTGGCATTCCCGAGCAGATTCTCACCAAGCCTGGCCGCCTAACCGATGAGGAATATCATGTGATGCAAAGGCACGTTGAGAACTCCATCTCGATCATCAAGCATCTTCCCTCTCTCGATTATGTCATTCCGGCAGCCATCGGACATCATGAACGCTGGGATGGTCATGGTTATCCTCGCGGTCTTGCCGGTGAGGATATCCCGCTCGCAGCGCGTTGCCTCGCCATTGCTGACACCTTCGACGCCATGACCAGCCACCGCCCCTATCGTCAATCCATGCCGCTGGAGGCCGCCATCCAAGAATTGGACAAGATGTGCGGCACGCAGTTTGATCCCCGCCTCGCGCAGGTCTTTATTCAACTGATTCGCAATGGGGAGATTGTTCCGTCAGAACAGCCTGCGCCGCAGGACACCTGTTGCTAATGCCTCACATGCCTGCATAAAAATGGCCTGTGCCCGGCGTGCAACGTGCCGTACGAGGCCAAAAGAGAAAACAATCAAGGTCTGTGTGGCCTTCGCTCCGCCTCACTGCCATCAATGGCCAAAAGGATTGATGCTATCAAAAAGGTCTTCACTCGTTCGCACGATTGAAGGCCTTTTTTCACCTCTGTCATTCTTTTCATCATGCACCGTTTCCTCTCAAGGTTCATATCTTTGCATGCGACGGGCATGCTATTTTGTGATCCCCTGCCACACCGTACAACCCCCAAGCGCTCAGTAAGGAGATTCTGTATGAGCCATGATAAACGAAAGTCATCCTTGCACATGGATAAAAACGCTTCCCATCAAAACGCCTCGGTGTTGATCGGTGCCGCCTTTCTGATGGCGACATCTGCCATCGGTCCGGGCTTTTTAACGCAAGCTTCGCAATTCACCGCACAGTATATGGCCTCATTCTCCGCTGTCATCCTGTGCGCCATTACGCTGGACATGATCACTCAGGTCAACATTTGGCGCATCATCGGCGTATCGGGTCTGCACGGACAGGATATTGCAAACAGAGTCTTGCCGGGATTGGGGTATGCGCTGGCCTTGCTCGTATCTCTAGGCGGTCTTGCCTTTAATATTGGCAATGTGGGAGGCACAGCGTTGGGCCTCAACGCCATCGCCGGCATTCCCGAGCACGTGGGCTATGTTTTGGCCGGTGTGCTGGGCATCTGCATCTTTCTTTCCAAAAGCGGAAAGGCCGCCATGGACAAGGTGGCCAAATTGCTTGGAGGTGTCATTCTCGCCACCATTCTGTTTGTCGCGATCACTTCCAAACCTCCTCTGGGTGCCGTTGCCTCTAAGCTCTTTGCTCCTGATCATCCGGCACAACTTTTTTTCCCGATGATCACGCTGCTCGGCGGCTCCTGCGGAGGTTATATCACCTTTTCTGGTGCGCATCGCATTCTGGATGCGGGCATTTCAGGGGTAGACAACCTCCCTCGCATTCAGCGCAGTGTTCTAATGGGAATTTGTGTATCAGGCACTGTCAGAATTCTGCTGTTTCTTGCAGTGTTAGGCGTCTGTACGGCGGGTGGCGACGCTGCATCGCAAGCAATCATCAACGCATCCAATCCTGCGGCGGAAGCGTTTCGACTGGCATCCGGGAGCCTTGGTTATCGTCTTTTTGGCGTCGCTCTTTTTTGTGCGGGTATGACTTCGATTGTCGGTGCGGCCTTTACGTCAGTTTCCTTTCTCAAGACGCTACACCCCTGGATCTCCCACCATGAAATCGGTATTACGGTCGGTTTTATTGCCTGCTCCACGCTGATGATGGCGCTGCTCGGGGGTGCCGCCAAGCTTTTGATTGTGGCCGGTTCTCTCAACGGCCTTATCCTCCCCATCACACTGGGAACCATGCTGCTAGCGAGCCGCAACGAAAAAATCGTAGGTCCGCATTACCATCACCCGACATTTTTGATTGTCGCCG
>JAVVPJ010000122.1:0-4397 GCA_036655815.1 Oscillospiraceae bacterium | reverse complement strand
GGTAGCAGTGTGCTGACCGACAGTGCCACCAGCAATGCGCCGATCATAGTGCCGAGCGCACCAGAATCGCTGTGCGAGGGCAGTTCCTCACGACGCGTTAGCCACGCGGCAGAGAGAGAGAGCAACAGCAGCACCGTCAAAAAGCCATATCGAACAGGAAACGCCTGATAGCTTCCTGTATGCCACATCCTGTTGATGGGGTCTACAAACAGTGGAATCAGCAGTAACGGCAGCAAGGCACGTTCGGCGCGTTCGGGCGCCTCTTTGGGAAATTCAAGGCGCCAGCAGGAAAGCGCCGGTACAAACGTCACCGCAGAGCACAACAAAAAACAAATCGTGGTGGGCATATCGGTCAGAAGTGCACCCCCACTTAACGACTGAATCAGCCCCTCATTGCGTGCAGAGGCCAGCACCTCCCATAGTGAAGGCATCCACACAGGTGCCGACAAAAGCAGCGCCAGAACGGTATAAAACCCCAGTCGCAGCGCATAACGGCCACGCTCCTGCCCATTGAGGCACAGGCGGCAAACAGTGCCTCCCATCAGTGCAAGAAAAATCAAGATCGCATAGCTAAGATAATAGTTTGTCACAATGCAAAGCGTAAGCAGTATGCCATAGGACAGCCCACCGCCCCGACGGCGCAGTCCCTCCATTGAGAGCAGAAGCAGGGGGAAAAGCGCCATGACATCCAGCCAGACGCTGTTTTGATAATACATCATCGAGTAGCCTGAAAAAGCATATCCCAGCGACAGCGCACAGACCGTTGGCAATGCCAGTTTTTCATATCTCTTGTGGAAAAACCATGCTGAGGTAGCTGCACAGCAGCCCAGTTTGAGCAGCGTCATCACATTGGCGAAGAGCAGCATGTCCCCTTTTTCCCAAAACACCGACAGCAGAGAAAGCGGACTTGCCACAAAGAAAAGTAAAACGCCCCACAGACTCATCCCCCCTGCGGCGCGCAGACTGTACAGCGGACTGACCTCACCCTGCAGCATATCTGAAAGCTGCATCCACAGCGGAACAACCTGCTGCTGCATATCACACCACGCAAGGGTGCAGTCTCCAAAAGGATACAATCCGCCCAGCGCAAACAAGATCGATGTCAAGCCCAAAGCCGAAAGCGCGGCGACCAAGCTATAGAAGACCGTTTGCTTCGGATGCACGGGGTCACCTCTTCCCATATTTTCACGCAATTATAACAGTGTATGATTATGGTAATAAAGTTGCAGAATCCATATGTCTGTTTTGTAAACATATTGTGAATCCAGAGTAAGCATTCTCAAATGAACTAATGTTCCCACTTCGTCTGTTTCCATTGCTTTTGACATTGCGATACGTTATAATGATTTCATTGATAGCATTCGGAGGGGATACCGCAAATGTCTGACGAGAAACAAAAAGCACTGGAAACGGCGCTCTCACAAATCGAGAAAAGATTCGGAAAGGGCGCTGTCATGAGATTGGGCCAAACGGAATCCCTCAACGTTGAGGCCATTCCAACCGGCTCCATCGCGCTCGACCACGCGCTGGGAATTGGCGGCGTTCCTAAAGGGCGCATCATTGAGATTTTCGGTCCGGAGTCTTCCGGAAAAACCACTGTCGCACTCCACATCGTTGCTCAGGCCCAAAAGCTTGGGGGCGTCGCTGTGTTCATCGACGTAGAGCATGCGCTTGACCCCGTTTACGCTGGGGCATTGGGCGTGGACATTGACGCGCTGCTCATCTCACAGCCAGACACCGGAGAAGATGCGCTTGAGATCTGTGAGGCCCTGGTCCGCTCGGGCGCGGTCGACGTTGTGGTCATCGACTCGGTGGCCGCCATGGTCACGAAGGCCGAGATTGAGGGCGAAATGGGGGATTCCCACGTGGGGGTGCAGGCTCGTCTTATGAGTCAGGGACTGCGGAAACTGACTGGTGCGCTCTCAAAATCCAACTGCATCGCTATCTTCATCAACCAATTGCGTGAAAAGATCGGCATCGCCTATGGCAACCCTGAGGTCACGCCGGGTGGGCGGGCATTGAAATTTTATACGTCCATACGACTGGATGTGCGGCGCATCGAAACGCTTAAGGTGGGCGGTGAAATGGTTGGCAACCGTACCCGCGTCAAAGTAGTCAAAAACAAGGTTTCACCCCCTTTCAAGGAGGCTGAATTTGATATCATGTATGGGCGGGGCATCTCACGAGAGGGAGAACTGCTGGATCTGGGTGTCAAACTTGGCCTGGTTCAAAAGAGCGGCGCATGGTTCTCTAAGGATGATTTGCGTCTGGGGCAGGGTCGTGACAATTCCAAGGAATATCTGCGCGCTCATCCTGAAATGATGGACGAACTGGAAAAACAGATCCGCGACGGCATCGACCAATTAAAAGATATCCGCGATCCTAAGGATGCCAAACGCTCTGCCTCGCGCAGTGCCTCTGATGTTAGTGTGGACATTGAGGTGGAGGAATAAGCCATGGTCATCACAGAGGCTCGTCCAATTTCGCGTGGGCGCATAGGGGTATGGGTCGATGGTGAATATGTGGGGGCCGTTGAGCCTCTGGTATGGGCTGACAGCGGTTTGACGTTGGGGCAGGAAACAGATGCCCAAGCGCTGACCACGTTGCTGCGCGAGGCCGCCTATTCCCAAGCCAAACGCCGCGCCCTGAATATGCTCTCTGCACGCAGTTACTCGACTGCGCAATTGACCGAACGCATCGCGCAAAAAACCGACCGTGTGTCTGCCGAGCGAGCCGTTGCCCGCATGGAAGAGCTGGGTTATCTCAACGACGCGGCCTATGCCGCCCGTCTGGCCGAGCGTCTTTGGGAAGAAAAGGGGTTTGCACTGCGTCGCATCCGGCATGAGCTGACGCAGCAAGGACTTTCAAGAGACGACATCGATGATGCCGTCTCTTGGATCGATCCCGATGAAGAGCCGCAACGCGCTGTTGAACTCGCGCTGGCACGGTTTGCTGGCTCGGCAGATGAGAAGGCCTGTCGCCGTGCCGCTGCTTGGCTGGAGCGCAGCGGCTATGGTAGACGGGCTGTTTTTTATGCGTTACGCGCCCTGCGCACCGGCGAGGCGCCGGAATAAATAATTCAAAGGACAAAGATACTGATGAATGTGGGAATGATTTCACTCGGATGCTCCAAAAACCAAGTGGACGCCGAGCGCATGCTGGCCATTCTGCAAGCCGACGGCTTTGCTATCTGCGATGATGTGCGCCGTTGCGATGCCGTCATTGTCAATACCTGCGGCTTTATTGAGGATGCCAAACGCGAATCCATCGAAAGCGTACTGGAAGTTGCCGCCCAAAAAGGAAAGCGCCTCAAGGTGCTGGTGGTCACCGGATGTCTTGCCGAACGTTATCAGGAGGAAATCGCCTCAGAGTTTCCTGAGGCAGACGTCATTTTGGGCATGGGTTCCCTCTCGAAAGTGGCTGCGTCCATTCGCCGCGCATTGGCGGGCGAGCGAGTGGTTTCGTTCGGGGATAAGGCAAATCTGCCCCTTGAGGGGCCGCGCGTGCTAGCCAATGTGCCTTGGTTTGCTTACCTCAAGCTGGCCGAAGGTTGCGACAACCGCTGTGCCTATTGTGCCATTCCTAACATCCGCGGACCATTTCGCAGCCGCCGCATGGAGGATGCTATTGCTGAGGCCGAGGCGCTTGCCCAGCAGGGCGTGGTAGAGCTGAACGTTGTTGCACAAGACACCACCCGCTACGGTGAGGATCTCTATGGCCGTCTCATGTTGCCAGAGCTGCTGCGCCGTCTGGTGAAAATCGAGGGACTTCGCTGGGTACGTCTGCTATACTGCTACCCCGACCGCGTGACTGATGAGCTGATTGACGTGATCGCCAGCGAGGACAAAATTGTCAAGTACATTGATCTTCCGCTTCAGCACATTGATGACAGGGTGTTATCCCGCATGAATCGACGAGGGGATTCTGCGTTTCTCCGCTCGCTGCTGGCCAAGCTTCGCGCACGCATCCCAGACGTAGTTATCCGTACCACCTTTATTGCCGGCCTGCCCGGCGAAACCCAGGAGGAGTTTCTGTGTCTGTGCGATTTTGTGCGAGAGCAGCGCTTCGAACGAATGGGCTGTTTCTCTTACTCCCCCGAAGAGGATACCCCCGCAGGCGAACGGTCCGACCAGCTCGACGAAGTGCTGCGTCGACGACGCGCCGACACAATTATGGAAATCCAGATGGGCATCGCTGCCGATCTCGCCTGTTCCCTCAAGGGGCGCGTGCTGACTGTGCTTTGCGAAGGTTTTGACGCTGAGACATCCTGTTATGTGGGGCGTAGCGCCTACGACGCGCCCGATATCGACACGAGGGTTTACTTTACCGCCTCTGAGAAAATTACGTTTGGTAGTTTTGTCGAGGTGTTGATCACTGGCTCAGATGGCTATGACATC
>JAVVPJ010000121.1:3567-4420 GCA_036655815.1 Oscillospiraceae bacterium | reverse complement strand
GGCAGAGATGAAAGCGGCTGGCTGTGAATATGCCGTGATGGAAGTCTCATCCCATGGGCTGGCGCAGCGACGGGTGGAGGGCTGCCGTTTTGCGGTTGGCGTTTTCACCAATCTGACACAGGATCATTTGGACTATCATGGCGATATGGAACACTATTATGCGGCGAAGCGCCATCTGTTTGACCAGTGTGATGCCGCAGTTGTGAATCTGGACGACACATATGGTGCCCGCTTGGCTGAGGAGATGCCCTGCCCCATCAAGACGTTTTCCATTCGCAGGGATGCTGCCGACTATACAGCAAAAAGCGTACAGCTTAGGGCCGACGGAAGTTCTTTCGCATTTGTGGGAAATGGAATGATCGCGCGCGTGAAAACACGCTTTCCAGGAGAGTTTTCCGTTTCCAACGCGATGGCGGCGATAGGTGCTTGTTTGGCGCTGGGCTGTCCGCTAGAGCCAACAGCGGTGCTGTTGGAAAGCGCACAGGGCGTTCCGGGACGCTTTGAAGTCTTGGAACGGAAAAATCCCTGCGTGATCATTCGAGACTATGCTCATACGCCGGACGCCATTGAAAAGGTGCTCTCTGCACTGCGAACCGTCGTGAAGGGGCGCGTGGTGATTTTGTTTGGGTGCGCGGGAAATCGCGATCGAAAAAAGCGCCAAATTATGGCTGAGACAGCCGCGCGACTGGCAGATTTCGTGATTCTGACCTCTGATAATCCTCGTCGCGAAAGTCCGCTGCAAATCATTGAGGATGCGACTCCGGGACTGTTGAAGCACAAGACGCCCCACATCATCATCCCAGACCGCTATGAGGCGATCCAGTGGGCGCTTGCGCATGCCAAGCAGGAAGAT
>JAVVPJ010000121.1:0-3557 GCA_036655815.1 Oscillospiraceae bacterium | reverse complement strand
AAGGGACATGAGGACTATCAGGTGCTGTCACATGGCACCATCCATTTTGATGAAAAAGAAATTATTGCCGAGCTGTTGGCACAGCGGGACGGCCAAACGGAGGAATGACGTTGCAAGAGCTATCACTTTCAGAGATTGCGCATGCACTTGGTTGCCATACAAATGTGACCGGTGCTGTTACCGCGATCGTGACTGATTCGCGCGCGGCGTCGCCGGGTACTTTGTTTGTTGCCATTGTGGGGGATCACCTCGATGGAAACGACTTTGCTTCCGACGCGTTGGCCAAGGGCGCCCCGCTGGTCGTGGTTTCACGACTGACCCAAGGAGTCGACCCCGATCGTGCGCTTGTTGTGAATGATACCAAACGCGCGCTCATCGCCATTGGCGGGGCCTATCGCGCAAAATTTTCGTTACCCATTGTCGGGGTGACGGGCAGTGTTGGAAAAACCACCACCAAGGAGTTTGTTTATGCGGTGCTGTCAGCACGTTATCATACACATAAAAATGAGGGAAACCAGAACAATGAACTGGGCGTCCCCAATACCCTGTTTGGTCTGACACCGAAGCATGAGGTGGCGGTTGTTGAACTGGGGATGAGTGGCCCAGGAGAAATTCACGATCTCGCCATGGCGGTGCGTCCATCGGTGGGCGTCATCACGGCCATTGGGGTATCGCATATTGAGCAACTGGGAAGCCGTGAGAACATTCTCAAGGCAAAATTAGAACTTCTCGATGCCTTGCCGGCCGATGCGCCTCTCTTCGTTTGTGGAGATAACGATCTGCTGGCACCACTGGTGAGCGAGTCGGTTCATATCTACCGCTATGGCATCACCAATGCGGTTTGTGATCTGCGTGCTTCGTCCATTGAGCAACAGGGGAATATCACCCGTTTTGAGATTGACTCCCCATGGGGCAAGCATGCCGCTGTGATTCCCACCGTGGGACAGCACAATGTGCTCGATGCATTGGCCGCGTTCGGTGTGGGCTGTGTGATGGGCGTGGAACCGGAAAAGGCCGCCGCCGCACTGAAAAATTATCAATCGACGGGGATGCGACAGAAAGTGGAACTTTGTCGTGGCTGCACGGTGGTTGAAGATTGCTACAATGCGTCGCCCGATTCCTTACGAGCCGCCATTTTGGCGTTGGCCGCCTATCCCTGCGAGGGACGGCGGATTTTGGTGTTGTCTGACATGCTGGAATTGGGGCGTGATAGCCCCAAGCTGCATCGGGAGTGCGGTGCCTTTGCTGCGCGTCAGGGCATTGATTTACTTTTGGCATGTGGGGAACTGTCACTCAATACCATTGAGGGCGCTGAGGAAGCAGGGCTAGTACGTAGTCTTTACTACACGGACAAGAAAACGCTGGCCGAAGGGCTGCTTCAGGCTGCGAGAACCGGTGACGTTGTGTGGTTTAAAGCCAGCCGCGCCATGGAGCTGGAAGATGTCATTGCGCGGTTCTATCAAGGAGGGGATGAGCAATGAGCCGCATGACACTCTTGGCAGCGGCGTTGTCCCTTGGCATGACGGCGCTGCTTGGCCTGTGGATCATCCCATGGTTGAGGCGTCTGAAATACGGGCAGACTATTTTAGATATTGGACCCAAATGGCACAAAAACAAGCAAGGAACCCCTACGATGGGTGGATTGATGTTCATTGTGGGGGTAATTTTGGCAGTGACAGTTAGTTATACAATGGCAGCTCGCCTGATGCCTACGCTAGTGCAAGGCCATCGTTCTGTGCTGGGCGTACGTCTTGTGGCGGGGCTGCTGATGGCGCTGGGCTTTGCACTCATCGGGTTTGCCGACGATTATGTCAAAGTCGCCAAAAAACGGAATTTGGGGCTGACTGCTGGCCAGAAACTGATTGTGCAGTTCATTGTTGCAGGACTTTATCTATGGAGTCTGTGGGCAGCAGGTGATCTCTCAACAGTGGTGCAGGTCCCGTTTTTAGGACAATGGCATTTAGGATGGGCTTATTGGCCGCTGTGCGCGGTGGGAATTGTTTATCTGGTCAACTCGGTCAACCTGACGGATGGTCTGGATGGTCTGGCGTCCTCGGTGACCTTTATGTGTGCACTGGGATTTCTCTTGATCGCCAACCTGTTGGATAATCTGCCCATTGCACTGTTGGCAGCGGCGGTAGCGGGGGGCTGTTTGGGATTCTTAATCTATAATGCATATCCCGCCAAGGTCTTCATGGGTGACACAGGCTCCATGTTTTTGGGTGGCTGTGTGGTTGCCATGGCGTTCGGAGTAGGACTTCCACTTTTTTTGGGCCTTACGGGTATCATCTATCTCTGTGAGTCGCTTTCGGTGATACTGCAAGTGATCAGCTTTAAGACCACCGGTAAACGTATCTTTAAAATGAGTCCCATTCACCATCATTTTGAAATGTCCGGCTACAGTGAGGTGCAGATTGTTTCCGCTTTTACGGCGATTACCTTGGTCGGAAGCGCGCTGGCCTATTGGGCCGTGCACCTTATTTAACTTACCGGAAAGGAGAGACGCCTGATGACTGACCCCGCAAAGAAACGAGATCAACGCGGACCCATAGATACGGCATTTTTAATTATTGTGCTGGTACTGACCTGCATCGGCCTCATTATGATGTTTTCGGCTAGCTATGCCAATGCGTTTTATCTCAAAAGCAACAGTTTGCATTACATCAGCCGTCAATTGGGCTTTGCCATCGTCGGTGTGGCTGTGATGCTTGGCGTCTCCCGCGTGGACTATGGCATTTTGCGCCTGTTGGCGATTCCAACCTATTTGGTGTCGCTGGTTTTGCTGGTGGTGGTGTTGTTTATGCGACCGCTCAATGGCGCGCGTCGTTGGATTATCCTTGGACCGATCAACTTTCAACCCTCTGAAATTGCCAAGTTTGCCGTAGTCATTCTGTCTGCCGCCTATATCACTGCCTACTACCAAAAGATGAAGACCTTCCGTCATGGCATTCTTCCATTTTTGGTGGGACTGACGCCGATCGTGTTGCTGATGCTCAAGGAGCCACATCTCTCTGGCACGGTTCTGATCCTGAGCTTGGGCATTGCAATGATGTTTATGGGCGGCTGCGATGCCAAATGGTTTGTTGCGGGTGGTATTGTCGCTGTGGGTGGCATCGCGTTAGTGGTTGTGAATCCCACGTTGCTGACGACGCTGGCACACTATGCGGGTGAGCGTATTACAGTATGGTTGGATCCGTTTTCTGATCCGCTCGATGGGGGATTCCAGACATTACAGTCTCTCTACGCCATTGGATCGGGCGGTGTGATGGGCGCTGGCATTGGCGGGTCGCGTCAAAAATATCTCTATCTGCCTGAACCGCAAAACGATTTTGTGTTTTCAATTGTCTGTGAGGAACTGGGATTTGTGGGTGCCGTCCTGATTCTGTGCATTTTTGTGTTGCTGGTTTGGCGCGGCTTTGTGATTGCTGTGCGGTGTACCGATCGATTTGGGTCTTTGGTGGCAGCAGGCTTGGTCTGTCAGGTCGGCCTGCAAACCATTTTGAATATTGCAGTGATCACCAACACAATTCCCAACACCGGAATTCCGTTGCCATTCT
>JAVVPJ010000120.1:0-4505 GCA_036655815.1 Oscillospiraceae bacterium | reverse complement strand
AAGCTTCAGACCTATCAGGGTTTTGCCGCTGATGCCGGCGCAGCCGTCTGTCTTCTTCTCTCCTCCCTGACAGGTATCCCGGTCAGCACCACCCACACCAAAACGACCGCCATCATGGGCGTGGGCGCTTCCAAACGCCTTTCGGCCGTCAACTGGCGTATTGTCAAAGAAATGACGTTAGCGTGGATCCTCACCTTTCCCGGCTGTGGACTGCTTGGCTTTCTCATGGCCAAATTGTTTATCCTGATTTTTTAGAAGAAAGGGAACGTTCAAAATGCCGATGCACAAAAAAAGCTTTGACTATTTTGAGTACTTTTGTGTCGACGCACAGCTTGCCTGTCGCGCCGCCGACTTTCTCAACGACACATTTCTACATTTTTCTGCCGACACCTGCCGCCAACGCGTTGACGAGATGCATCAGATCGAGCACGAGGCTGACATGATCAAGCACGAAATGACCAAACACCTAGCGCATGAATTCATGACCCCGATTGAACGTGAGGACATTGCCGAGCTGGCACAGAAGATGGATAACGTAGTGGATGCTCTGGATGATGTCATGCGTAAAATCTACATGTTCAATATCACATCCTTGCGCCCTGAAACGCTCTCCTTTACTGCCCTGATCGCGAAATGCTGCCATGCACTGGAAACTGCCGTGTGCGAATTGCGCAATTTTAAAAAAGGCAACGACATAACGCGCTATGTCATCGAGGTCAACACCTTGGAGAGTGAAGGTGACGCTCTGCACTCCGACAGCATCCATCGCCTGTTTTGTGAACCAATCGATGCACGAAGCACCATCATCTGGATGACCATGTTCGAAGGATTAGAGAGTTGTCTGGACGCATGTGAAGACGCCATTGACGTCATTGAAAGCGTTGTGATGAAAAACACCTGATCCGCGCACAGCACCGAACATGGGCGTTTCAAAATGCGAAGAGCGCATTTTGGGGCGCTTTTTTCTTGGAGATTTGAAGGCTTGATCACACAACCCGGCAGGGTAGGGTGCATCGCTTTCCCCATCACCGACTGGCCATATTCTAAAACGAGAGACATTTCTTCATCTCATGCCGGTGTTTCCCTCGTCAGAAAGGTGCAGTGCAAATGGCTCGCCAAGCGAAACCGATCCACCGATGAACGCCTCTGTCAGATGACCGTTTTTTTTGACGATCGTGGCATCGATCTCGCCGCCCGGCTGTGCAAAGGTCAGCATATGCGCGCCATCGTGGACGTCGCGCAGCAACAGTGCCGCCGTCGCCACCGACCCCGATCCACAGCTGGATTCCCACACCGTTGAACCTGCGGCGGGCACGCGAACCACCGGCGTGATGCTCCGCACGTGATCCCCAAGGGTGCGCACAAACATCAAACCGAACGCGTCATAAGTACCGGCGAGATATGTCTCCAGCGCATCCAGCAGGCAGATGTCTGGGGCTTGTCCCTCAACGACAGCGTGCGCAATTCCCTCAAAAGTGACCAGCATGCAGGCACATGTTTCCAGCGTGACCGCTTCGAATGTGCGCGGGATCGGCATTTCGGCCGAGGCCCTTTGGTTGGCTGGATCAGCCCACACCCAAACAGGATGTTCACAACCTGAGATCTCAACTGCAACCTGCCGTGCTGCTCCTCCCATGCGTCGCGCTAAGAAAAGGCCCATACTGCGGGCAGCATTGCCGCAAAATTCGCCCCCCATCATCTCAATCCGACCATCTCCACCCCATCGAGGAGGGGTCACAAACCCCACTTGCTCGGCTCCCAAGGTGGACATTGCCATCAGACGGGCGGCAACGGAGCCACGGCTGGCAGCGGGACAATCCCCCTCGACCAGCAGCGTAATGTTTCCTGCGGGATCGGCCCGCACCAATGTCAGTTCCATACGAATCCGTCCTTTCATTGTCAGAATTGCAATAGATCGTTCTGCAAAAAATTATCATTTTAGCTAAATTTATTCTAATGTCTACCTACACTTGCAAAAAAGGTCAAAATAGTTCATAATAGTAGTACTTGAGGAAGGGGTGGCAAGTCCTATGTCATATAAATTCAACACAATGGGTCAGGTTCTAAATCAGAGCCTCAAACAATCATTGTCCACCCAACAAATTCAGTATGTTAAGCTTCTGCAAATGAACACACTGGAGTTTAACCGCTATCTTAATGAGCTTCATCTGGAAAATCCGGTGGTCGAGCTTGAGCCTCCCACCTACCAGCCACCCGTGGCCATTCCGGGGCAAAACGCCATTGATCTCGCTCATTGGATTGCTAGTCGGCCGGTGCAGCGTTCAGCAGATGACCCCAATGATGGGGGCGATACCCTCGATGTTGGGCGTACACGAGACGAGGAACGAGACAGTCTGCAAGCCTATCTGCGCAGCCAGTTTGATCTCTGCCTGACAGACCTTGACCTCTCGCTGATGGAGCGGCTCATCTGTTCGCTGGACGAACACGGCTATCTTGTCGCGGATGTGTCGGCGCTGGTGGAAATGGGCTGGTCCGAAGAGTTAGTGCTAGAAGCAATCAGCTATTTGCAGTCCCTTGATCCGCCCGGCGTCGGTGCGCGTGATCTTTCGGAATGTCTCGCAATTCAGTTGCGTCGCCGAAAGATGCTGGTGCGTGAGCATCTGGAGGATCTTGCTCAGGGTCATTTTCAAAAAGCTGCCCGCATTCAGGGCTGCCCGACCCAGCAAGTGAGAGATCTCTATCAGGTGATTCGCACGCTCTCTCCCCGTCCGGCCTCATCGTTCGGTGGAGAAACAGCAGGCTATGTGTTACCTGAGGTTACCGTGGTTGAAAACAACGGTCATCTTTCCTGTGTCTACAACCGCCAGTACAATGCCGGAATCACCATTAACGAAGGCTATTTGCGTCTGGCGCAGAACGATCCTTCTGCACAGGAATATATCAACCGCAAGCTTTCGCAGGCCATGTGGGTTGTCAAAGCCATTCAGAGCCGCCAAGGCACCATTGAACGCATTGTGAACAGCATCTTGGAATGGCAGCAGGCTTTTTTTCTCAATCCAAACGGCTCGCTTTCCCCCATGCGCCTGCGCGATGTCTCAGAGCAATTAGGGATACACGAATCCACAGTCAGTCGTGCCATCAACGAGAAGTACCTTCAATGTCGTCGGGGCGTCTTTCCGCTCAAATATTTCTTTTCCGGTTCTCCTCACTCCCGATCCCATGATGCCACGACGATGGGCAGTCGTTCCATCAAGGAACACCTGCGGGCAATGGTTGCAGCCGAAGATCCTGTCCGTCCGCTTTCTGACAGCGAACTGGCCGCACGGCTGTCAGCCGACGGCATTCAGCTGGCCCGCCGCACAGTGGCCAAATACCGTGAGGAGCTGGGTATTTCATCCTCAACCATGCGCAGACAATAAAGGTGAGGAAACAGCTGGTTTCTTGGGCGTGAACCAACAGAAATTTATGGGATGTGCGAAGCCTACCGGCTCTGTTCATCTGCTTCTAATCGCAGCTTGCGTGACAACAAAAAGCAATCGGTTTCGCAATCAATGGGTTGGATGCAGCCTTTTCGTAGAACTCACAAAACCGTCGGAAAACTCCGACGGTTTTGTGTTTTGATGGAAACAGTGCATTACCAGTCGCTGATATGTCCACGCCGCATGGCACCAAAGATGCGAATTTTCAAACCCGGATCCTTTTTTTCCATTTCCTGCAAGAACTCCTTGACATTCTGTCGCCGGGTGGAGCCGTCAATTGGACAAGCAGTTTTGACAACCGGCAGGTTTTCTGCCTTGACCACTTGAACGACATCCCTCTCGGGTGCGTAGAGCATAGGGCGAATCATCGTGATATCTCGTCGTGAGAGATAACTGACCGGCTGAAAGCACGCGATGCGTCCCTCTATTGTAAGGTTCATGATGAAGGTTTCCAGCGCGTCATCCATGTGGTGACCCAGAGCCAACTTGTTGCAGCCAGCCCGCTGGGTTTCTTCATGGAGCACGCCGCGGCGCATCTTGGCGCACAGCGAGCAGGGGTTTGACTCCTTGCGCTCTGCAAACACAACCTCACCGATGCGGGTGCGTCGAACGACATAGGGCACTTCTAGGCGATCGCACAGACTGGCCAACGCCGTATAGTCGGAGTTTTCGTGCCCCGGAAAACCCATGTCCAGTGAAATGGCTGTCAAAGTGTAAGGAACGCCCAAAAAGCGTCGCAGTCCCGCAAGGCCCATCAGCATTGCGAGCGAATCCTTTCCACCCGAAAGGCCCACGGCCACGCGGTCTCCCGCCTCAATCATATGATAGTCTGTAATTCCTCGGCGCATATAACCCATTAGTTTTTGCAGCGGCATGGTTGTTCCTCACTTACCTTGTCAAATTCAATGGCCATCAATGGGCTGATTTCAGTCGTCGTAGCTACCACGTCCATTGTGCCAGCGCCACGCATCGGCCAGAATGGGTTCCGGTTCGTTGTAACGCGGACTCCAGCCTAGAAGATCTCTCGCTTTCTGTCCTGAGGCAATGAGTACGGCGGGATCTCCC
>JAVVPJ010000119.1:0-4537 GCA_036655815.1 Oscillospiraceae bacterium | reverse complement strand
GTTGGTTAATAAAGATGCAATGCCAACTTGCTTAAAATGCTCATAACAAGAACAACAATATAGTCACAATGACAATTAGCTGTATACCCATTATAACCCAGCTCCATGCATTGCCTAAATTCATTGTCCACGAGGAAATGCCTTTTCTCCGCACAAAAATATTAGTGTCTTTGCTATTGCAATATATTCTTCCAGACATATGTTGCCATACTTCTTCTTGCGTATATTTTCTTTTCACGATAATTCTCCTGTACCTAATATAAATAATATTTAAGCCACAATTATAAGCTAAAAGGAAAAGGTTGGCAAATTTCATCTCTGAAACTTGTCAACCTTTTATGGAGCTGCTAACGCGATTCGAACGCGTGACCTCGTCCTTACCAAGGACGTGCTCTGCCAACTGAGCCATAGCAGCATACGCAAATCACTCTTGTACATATATGGTTCATGAAACGGTGTACAACGTTGCTTATTATAACCCAAGAGATTGAAGATGTCAAGACTTAAATAATCAAATTATAATTGGGAGCAGCGATTTTTTGCTTGCTTGCACCCTGTCCTCCTCAAACGGCAGTCGATCAGTGCGTAGAAGGAGGAACCGCGATATGATGGATGGTGTGAATCGCCTTGAACAAGGCGCGCGCATTCTCGTTTGTTTGTGCAGCAAAGTAGGGATAAAGCAGCTCGATGGCTCTGCCTTGAAAACTCTGCAGAAAGCTCACACCATCTCCCGTTAGGGAGATGAGCACCAGACGACGGTTATCCGGATTCTTGGAACGAGAGACATAGCCCCGCTGTACCAGCCCCTCGACCAAACGTGTGAGTTGTTGGCTGCTGACTGAAACCTCCTGTGAAAGGCGCGTCATGCTGATGTCTCCGTTTCCGGCCAATGCACACAGTACGGCAATCTGTGCCGGGGAAACTTCATTGACCACGCGCAGCACGGGGCGAATGAAGTTGCGCTGAAACAGAATCAACAGTCCCAGAATTTCTCCGATGGTTTCTTTGATTTCCTGTTCATCCATAAACATACCCTCCCAGTCTATCATCATTCTCATTATAGAAGATTTTTCCGTTGGAGTCAATCATTTCATGAATATGAAATATTCATAAATGTTTAGCTATTTCTATTGACTTCTGCCATGGTCAAGTTATAATTATTTATACGTAGCAATTCCGCAAAAGACTCCCCTTACCCGAAGGGGCAACGGCAATCCTTGACACACCTTGGCATCGCAGATTGCCGCCCCGTCGGTCGTGGGTGGCAGGAATGGAGGAAATCTGAAGGTGAAACAGATCAGCAAACAACGCGCTTTAGTTCTGTTGTGCACAGCGCTCACGCTGGGTGCCACAGGCTGTTCTAAGAAGGACATCGCCCCACAGGAAAAGCCTGCAGTTCCGGTAACAGTGCAAGCCCCCGCACGTGGCAACCTTTCGCAGACTACGGCTTTCACCGGCCGGGTGCTGCCTGATGATTCGGTCGCAATTATACCCAAACTGTCCGGTGAGGTAGCCGCCACCTTCTTTGAGGTAGGAGACACTGTAAAAAAGGGTGATGTGCTGTTTAGCATCAATCCCACACTGTATGATTTGCAGGTGCAGCAGGCAGATGCAGGCGTGAAGGCGGCGCAAGCGGCTGTGCGTGCCATCGAGGCCAGCATTGCGCTGGCTAAGGGAAGCAGCTACGACGCGCAACTTCTACAATCCGAGAGTGCCCTCAAGCAGGCACAAAGTGCCAGAAAGTGGACGGATGACACCTATGATATCTATGATGACAGCTATTCTGCCACCAGTAATCTGTTGCGCAGCAAGGTCAAGCAGGCCGAGCAGGGCATGAAGGCTGCCGAAGCCGCCTATCTGGCGCTCAAAGAAATCCCAGAGACTGATCCCAAAGAGGTGCAGGGTGCGTTGGATGCCTACCAGATTGCCAAAACGGCCTGGCAAACAGCGGACAACGCCTACGACGACTTTACCGGATCTTACGAAACACAGTACAACCAATTGACGCAAGGACTTGAGCAGGCCGAGATCGGCAGTGACGCGGCACAGCGCGCCTACGACCTCTTGGCCAGCGGGAAATCGTTGCAGGAGCAGCTGGCTGTCTATCAGGCGCAGCTAGAACAGGCCCAATCGGGTTATCAGCAAGCCCTCACTGGACTGGAACAGGCCAAGACGCAACGCGGCTATGCCTCCGTCACCACCCCTATTGCAGGTGTGATTGAGCAAAAGAACGTCATGCGGGACGGCATTGCCACGCAGTCTGCCCCAGCTTATGTCGTGTCGGATCCAGGAAGTCTGTCGGTTGTCTTTCAGGTTCCGTCCGACGCAGCGCATGTGCTGGCGCTTGAGGATGCTGTGACAGTAGAAGCGGGGCAGAAATCCTATCACGCTAGGGTAGTCGAGATCGGCAATGCCGTCAGTGCACAGAGCGGACTTTTCAGCGTGAAGGCGCGACTAGAGGGAGACACAGCAGGGCTGCTGTCAGGAATGGCCGTCAAGCTAACGACAGATACCGCAAAAGTCCAAAATGCATTACTGATTCCCGTCAAGGCCATTTTTTACGATGTTGGAAATCCGTATGTCTATGTGGTGCGGGACAACAAGGCCGTCAAGACGCCCATTGAGGTGTCGCTCATCGCACACGACAATGCCGCCGTGCTTTCTGGTCTGACACAGGACGATGCGCTGATTGTAACATGGAGTCCCAATCTCGGCGACGGCGTAGCGCTCGACGTCAGGCAGGAGGGATAATCGGTGCAGCATCTAACGAAAACGGCACTGTCACGCCCTGTTTCGACGCTCATTGTGATTTTAGCGCTTTTGGTATTTGGCCTTTCTGCAGTTTTAACCACGCCATTGGAACTGACCCCGAACATTGAGATGCCTATGCTGATTGTGATGACTACCTATCCGGGTGCCGGTCCAGAGGATGTTGAGAGTCTTGTAACGCGTAAGATTGAGGACGCCGTAGCGACCTTGGGCGGTGTCAAGAATGTCCAATCAATGTCATCAGAGAATGTTTCGATGGTTATTTTGGAGATGGAATATGGAACAGATATGGCGGTTGCCCACGCCGATCTCAAAAATAACATTGATATCTATAACGATGCGCTGCCGGAAGACGCTTCGACCCCGACGGTCATGGAGCTGAACATCAACACCATGATGCCAACTATGTTGCTGTCGGCTACACCGCTGGGCGATGTGGATTTGCGCTACTATGTGGAAGAGGAGATCGTTCCGGAGTTTGAAAAGCTTTCAGGTGTAGCCAAGGTTGATGTTTTTGGTGGTGCACAGGATTACATCAGCATTGAACTGCAAGAGGACAAGCTGTCGCAATATGCACTGACCATGGATTCAGTGGCTTCCATCTTGGCCTCGGCTGACTTTTCACTGCCAGCCGGTTCCATCGGGCAAGGCGAGCTGGATCTGCCATTGCGCGGTGGCGTCACCTACGACTCAGTCGAACAGGTCGGAGCGCTGGCGCTGATGTTGCCCACAGGGGATGTTATTCATCTTTCTGATGTTGCCAAGGTCTATCAAAATACCGAAAAGTCCGATTCTCTCAGTCGCTACAACGGCGTTGAGAATGTAGGCATTCAGATCACCAAACGTCAGGGCGCCTCGACTGTGTCAGTCGCTAACGCAGTGGAAAAGGCGATGAACCAACTCAACGCCGGTGCAATGGGTGTCCAGTTGCAGGTGGCCTACGACGCGAGTACGATGATCCGCGTTGCCATTTCATCGGTGGTTCAAACACTGGTCGGTGGCGTCATTCTGGCGATGGCGGTTTTGTTCCTGTTCTTTGGAGACTGGCGTGCTTCCCTCGTTGTGGGTGCGTCTATTCCGCTCTCCATGTTGGCCACCGTCATTGCCATGAAAGCGATGGGGTTCTCCTATAACATTCTGTCGCTGGGTGGTCTGGTCATCGGTTGCGGCATGATGGTCGATAACTCCATTGTCGTACTTGAAAGCTGCTTCCGCTGCAAGGGAGGGGGGCGTTCCTTCCATGAGACATCCATCGAGGGTGCCCGTGTGGTAGCCAGTTCGGTCATGGCCTCCACCATCACCACTGTGGTCGTGTTTTTGCCTATCGCGTTTATTCAGGGCATGAGCGGCCAGTTGTTCGGACAGCTGTGTTTTACCATCGTCTTTTCGCTCCTCGCTTCGCTGCTGTCTGCCGTAACGCTGGTTCCCCTCGCCTTTTATGCTCTTGCGCCCAAGGAACGCGAATATCAATTTGTGAAGCGTGCTATGGCAAAAATCGAGGGAGCTTATGCGAATGTATTGCCCAGAACGCTGCGTCACAAAGGGCGTGTGGTACTGGTCGCCATTGCCTTGCTCGTAATTTCGCTGGCCATTGTGCCACTGATCGGGATTGAAATGCTCCCGCTCACCGATGATGGCATTGTGGAACTGTCCGTAACGGCACGACCAGGGCTCAAACTGGAACGGCTCAACGAGTTGCTTCTGCCCCTAGAACAGATGATCAATGAACACCCCGATGTGGATCGCTACTCACTCTCAACAGGGGGTG
>JAVVPJ010000118.1:0-4552 GCA_036655815.1 Oscillospiraceae bacterium | reverse complement strand
GTCCTCACGCTGGCTTCCGCCGATGATTTCTCCCACACCCGGAACCAGCAGATCCATCGCGGCAACTGTCTTGTTGTCATCGTTGATTCTCATATAGAATGCTTTAATCTCCTTGGGATAATCGGTGACAAACACCGGCTTTCCAAAGTGTGTCTCGGCCAGATAGCGCTCGTGTTCAGTTTGGAGATCGCAGCCCCAAAACACAGGGTAATCAAACTTTTCCTTGACGGAATCAAGAATCTCAATCGCCTCGGTATACGTTACATGGGCAAAGTCCGATGTGACAATGCCGTCGAGCCGCTCAAGCAAACCCTTGTCATAAAAATCATTGAAGAATTTCATTTCATCGGGGCAACGTTCCAGCACATAGCCAATGACAGATTTAATCATGTCACGAGCCAGTGTCATGTCATCCTCAAGATCTGCAAAAGCAATTTCAGGCTCGATCATCCAGAACTCAGAGGCATGGCGCGCCGTAAAGGAGCGTTCAGCCCGAAAAGTCGGCCCGAAAGTATACACCTTGCCAAAAGCCAACGCCATTGCTTCTGCCTCGAGTTGGCCCGAAACGGTCAGGCTGGTCATACAACCGAAAAAGTCCTGCGAATAATCCACCACCCCTTCCGCGGTCAGGGGCGGATGCAGCGGGTCAAGGGTTGTAACACGAAACATCTCGCCTGCGCCCTCACAGTCACTCCCTGTAATGATGGGGCTGTGGGAATAGACAAAGCCATTTTCCTGAAAAAAACGATGGATGGCATAGGCTACCACACTACGCACACGGAACACCGCTGACAGTGTATTGGTACGGGGTCTTAGATGTGAGATGGTGCGCAGATATTCCAGTGAATGGCGTTTTTTCTGCAAAGGATAATCGGAGCTTGATGTGCCCGCAACAGTGATGCAGGATGCACGCACCTCAAACGGCTGCTTCGCCCCCGGCGTCAAGATCAGCGCACCGCAGACAATCAGCGCCGCGCCCACATTCTGACGCACCAACTCACTGAAATTTTCGACCTCACCTTCGCCCGCCACAACCTGCAGAGAATGAAAGCAACTGCCGTCAGACAGTTCCACAAACGCAATGGCACCCGAGTGGCGCAGGGTCTTAATCCAGCCGCAAACGGTGATAGTCTGCTGCTCATACTGCTCCGCTTTTTCAAACAGACTGCGGATTTCGGTTCTGGTCATGTTGTTGCTCCTTTATCTTCATAATCACAATTTTCATCTGGCATGCGAAATGCTGCATTCTTTGCTGAAATCATTTTTTCGACTTCATCGTGTCAAAATGGCAATGGTCATATTATACCTCTTGACTGGCGATCTGTACAGAGCGCAGGAAGATTTTTGTATAGTTGCAAAATCTCTCTGGCGCATCGGACGCACAAGAGGTATAATACAACCAGAAAGCCATTTGTGAACAGTTGAGTTTTTGGGGGGATATCTCTCATGAATTTAGAAGAGCTTCTCGGCATCGTCACCGACCTTGGTGCGCAGATGCTTTGGCACGGCGCCGAAATTCATCGGGTGGAGGATACTGTGGGTCGCATCTCTGCCACCTATGGCGTCTACGCCGATGTATTTGCCATTCCTTCCAGTCTAACCATCACCCTCACCGACAGCGCACAACATTTTTCCACCCGTACCCGTCGCCTGTATGGTCAGGATGTCAATCTTGACCGCGTTGAGCAGCTCAACGCCCTGGCCCGATACATCTGCGCCCAATCCCCCACCTATGGCGTGGTTGAGGCCCGTCTGGCCGAAATACGCCGCCGCCCGGTTTATGGTCCCCGGCTGCAAATCGCCTTTTCGGCACTCACGGCTTCCGCCTTTGCGCTTCTCTTTGGCGGCGGCCTAGGCGAAGCAGTCGCCTCACTGCTGCTGGGCAGTATCATTCGTTGGGTGTGCATTCTATTGGCTCGCGTGCAGTCCAGTATCATTTTTATCAACATTGTAGGGGGCGCCATCTCAGCGCTGGGTGCAATGACCTGTGTGCAGCTTGCACCCGGAATGGTTGCCGACTCCATCATCATCAGCACCCTGATGCTTCTGGTTCCCGGACTGACCTTTACCAATGCCCTGCGTGACCTCATCGCCGGGGATCTAATTACCGGCATCATGAAGTTGGCTGAGGCGCTGTTGGTCGCCTCAGGCATCGCCATTGGCGTTATGCTGTCATTGGCAGTATGGCGTCACGTAACGGGAGGGGTTCTGTAATGGGTGTATGGGCACAGGTGTTACTTCCCTGCTGCTGGGCAGCGCTGGCTACGCTGGGCTTTTGTTTCAATTTCGGGTTGCGCCCGGTGCGCATGATCACCGCCGCGCTTGGCGGTGGGCTGGGGTGGCTGATCTACATTGCCTTTGGCAATCGCCCAGATGATGCCGTACCATACTTTGCCGCTACCATTGCCATATCGCTCTACGCTGAGGCAATGGCACGCATCCAACGCGCACCTGTGATCGTTTACCTGGCTCCTGCGCTGCTTCCGCTGGTGCCTGGCAGTGGCATTTACCGTACCATGATCTATGCTCTCAACGGAGAAGCTTCCCTTTGCTTTGATGCCGGACTGCAAACATTGAGCATTTCCGGAGCGCTGGCACTAGGGGTTGTGTTTTCCTCCTCAGTGGTACGTCTGCTGCTCCCCCAGCGACGCAGAGGGCATTAGAAAAGTGCAGGTTGTGCTTCAAGGAGATTTTGAAAATGGTGATCTTCTTCCCGCGCCACTAGCAAGAGCGCGCCGAAAGTGCTTGTACCGCATCTTTCGGCGCGCTCCATTTGTAATAACTGTATTGTATCGTTGTATAAATGTCGACTGACCAATGACGGCACAGCCGAACACGCAAAATCAAGGTTATCAAGATAGCCTAAATCCGTTTTTTCACTTTATCCAGCGCACCCTTTTCCAGTCGTGAAACTTGTGCTTGACTGATGCCAATTTCCCCCGCCACCTCCATCTGTGTGCGGCCGGTGACAAAGCGCAACGATAAGATTCGCTTTTCACGTTCGGAAAGCTCTCCAATGGCCTCTCGAAAGGAGATTTCATCGATCCAGTCCGCATCTCCTGAGGGGTCCTTAACCTGATCCATCACATAGATGGCGTCTCCCCCATCTGAATAAACCGGTTCGAACAGGGAGATGGGTTCCACGATGGCCTCCAGCGCCGCCACCACCTCACGTCGTTCGAGGCCCATTTCCTCTGCAATATGCCCGATCGTTGGGTCTTCCAGATGTTCCCCAATGAGCCTTTCTCTCACCTGCAAGGCACGGTAAGCCATATCGCGCATTGAACGTGAGACACGAATGGAATTGTTGTCTCTCAGATAGCGGCGAATTTCTCCAATGATCATTGGCACACCATAGGTGGAGAATCGAACCATCTGTCCCGGGTCAAAATTATCAATGGCCTTGATCAGGCCGATGCAGCCGACCTGAAACAAATCGTCCAGGTTTTCTCCCCGATTGGAAAATTTTTGCACAACCGAAAGCACCAGCCGCAGATTACAAGCAATCATACGACCACGTGCCTCGGCGTCCCCCTCGCGAGCCCTCTTAAGCAACTCTATTTTTTCCTTTTCCTTGATGACCGGCAACTTCGAGGTGTCTACCCCACAGATCTCCACCTTATTGTAGTTCATCCGCCCACCTCACTCAATCCTGCTTTGTTACAGGACTAGCATGGGCGGTGACTAGGCGAGGTATTCAACTATGGACGGATTCCATAATTTACACCAAAGAATGACAACGCGGCTCACTCTCTGCATCAGGCACGGATAGGAAAAGAAAAGCAGCGATTGCTTAACGTATCGCCTGCACAGCTTCTTTCAACATCTCCACACGATTCGTCTTTTCCCACTCGACACCCAGATCCTCCCGTCCCATATGGCCATAAGCAGCCAGTTGACGGTAGATCGGGCGGCGCAGATTCAACGCCTTGATAATCGCCGCCGGGCGAAGGTCGAACACCTTGCCTATGGCTGTGCCCAACACCTCATCTGGCACCGTCCCTGTGCCAAAAGTATCCACCAGCACTGACACCGGATGTGCCACACCGATGGCATAGGCAAGCTGAACCTCACAGCGGTGGGCCATCCCGGCCGCAACCACATTTTTAGCCACCCACCGTGCTGCATAAGCTGCCGAACGGTCGACCTTGGTAGGATCTTTTCCCGAAAAAGCGCCACCCCCGTGACGAGAATAGCCACCATAGGTATCTACAATGATCTTACGTCCAGTCAATCCACTGTCCCCCTGTGGCCCACCGATCACAAATCGGCCGGTCGGGTTCACATAGATTTGGGTTTTGCTGTCGAGTAACTGCGCCGGCACAATGGCGTCGATGACCTCTCGAATGATATCCGCACGTATTGTCGCAAGTGAAACATCTTCAGCATGCTGTGCCGAAATTACAATTGTATGAACGCGCACCGGGCGATCATCCTCATACTCAATGGTCACCTGCGTCTTGCCATCAGGGCGCAAATAGGGCAGAACCTCGGTGCGGCGCACCTCGGTCAAACGGCGCGCCAACCGATGGGCCAGAGAAATCGGAAGCGG
>JAVVPJ010000117.1:2108-4560 GCA_036655815.1 Oscillospiraceae bacterium | reverse complement strand
TGCGAGCTAGCAACAGTGCGTCGATCTCCCGCACCAGACCGAACAAACAACCCACCAAGGGTCGCAGTGTCGCCACATCCTCTCTCATCTCGGCGGCATTGGCAGAAAACAGCTTTTGCCTGAGCTGTTCCACCAGATTTTTCACCATATCACGCTGCGACTTGAGCGCCTCGCGATCCTCCTCTCTGGCATGTTTGACGGGCGACAGTCTGGTGTGAGAAAAGGTTGCAAGCCGTTCACAGATGCCATCCCAGTCGCCTTGCTCAATGAGGTCAGACAGTTTCTCCAACAGCGACAGATCCCCCGCAAAGGCAGAGGCATAAGCTGACAATGTCTCGTCGGCACCGATGTGCAGCAGCGCGCGGCGGCAAATATCCCGTGCGGAACTGACCAGCCGCATCGCATGGCATAAAATAATGCCGCTCCACAGACTGTCAGCTGGGCACTGCACATCGTCATACAGCCTCAGCCGTTCATCCATCCAGTCAAGATAGAAGGGATGCGAACGTGCAAACTCCAGCAACCGTAGCAGCGCGCCGGCAAGGCTGGCATCCCCCCGCTTTTGGGCAAACAATCCCACGAGGGATAAAAACGCAGTGTCTCCCGTGCCATAGGCCGCCTCAAGAGCGGCATCCACCGCCTCATCATGCATCAGAACAATTTCTTGTTCCTGGCCAATGCGAAAGGTGGCAGGCAGGTTTAGGCGTTGAAAATTCTGTCGCAGCAGATTAAAACAAAGCGCATGAATCGTTCCTATGCAGGCCGAATCGAGCAAGGTACGCTGGCGCCGTAACGCCGCATTTCCGGGATCGTTCTGCAACGCCTCACCCAGCCGCACAGTCAGGCGTTCTTTCATCTCGCGGGCCGCCGCCCGCGTGAACGTCACGACAAGCAAACGGTCGGCATCAATGCTGTTGTTTCCGTCAATCATACGACCGACCGCCCGTGCGGTCAGCACCGCCGTCTTGCCACTTCCGGCTGCCGCTGATACAAGCAACGCGCCACCGCGCGACTCAATGGCTGCGCGCTGCTCATTGGTCCATTTGATGTCAGACATCGTCTTCCTCCTTCCACAGTTGGTCTCGATCCAGCTCAATGAGCTCGCGCGTCTCATCGCCCTCTTCAAAGCCGCAAACGCCATGCCAGTCGCAACGGGTACAAGGATTTTCATTTTTTCGGCGAACGGGGCGGGCAGGAATTTCTCCGTCGGCCAGAAGACGGGCCACATCACGCACACGCTTCTCAACAAGACGACAAAGCTTTCCCATTTCTGCAAGAGTAGCCAAGGCATCAGATTTCTCCTGTCCCGCTCGAACAGGCAGAAAAACGCCCTTGCCATCAGCCTCCATTGCATGCAGAACCTGAGGATCAGAAAGCAGCAAGCCGTTCATTCGGTAATGTTTTTGGCATTCCTTTTCCACCTTTTCGGGCGCATCGGCGCGTGATGCCGTATGATAACGTCCCAGCGCCGGAAGATAAAGGATACCGGCCGGCAGCAAACCGGACAACGCCCCCTGTCCATTTTTCCAGATTGAAAAAAGATAGACCAGCATCTGCATGTTCAGCCCATAATAAACATCTGTCAGGCGAAAACTCTTTCCACCCGATTTATAGTCTACGACGCGCACATAGCGTTCTCCATTCACCATCGCCACATCTACGCGATCCACAGTCCCCTCAACGAGCACTTCCCCGCCATCGACCGTTTGCAGCACCAGCGGTGTAACCTCTGCTCCCGCACGAATCGGCATTTCAAAGGCCACTGGTTCAAATTCACTTTGCGAGAATTCCTTTCCGAGACGCACAATCAGTTCAACCAACCAGTCGCCCAACTGTGCGAACGCGTAGCGCATTCGTCGCGTCAGCGCACCCGAATCGATGAGACGCTCGGCCAGATAAGCATCAGTTTCTTGCGTAATCTCCACCCGGATATCCTCTTCTGACAGGCTAGAAAGCCCCTTTCCACCGTGGGATGACACCATGCGTTCAAGCACGCGATGCACCAGTGTTCCTGTCTCCAACGGGGAAAGTTCAGCTTTCCGCAACGCCCTCAGCCCCAATCCATCCTGTATAAAATACGAAAACGGACATTGATAGTAGCGTTCCAGGCGCGATGGTGACAAGCGCAGTCGTTTTCCAAACAGACGCCGCGCCACTTCTCGCTGCGCGAGATGGTGGGGAATGCGGCAGGCTGCCCGTTCAATGCGCGCGACGCGACCTGATGGCAGTACCCGCTCACACAGTGCCCGGAGCGTCGCTGTATAGGGCGTATCTGATCCTGCGAGAATGGCAAGTGCCCGTTCTGCTGAGGCAGCAGTCTGCACCAGTGGCATCGTTGGAAGAGCAGTGGGACGTGCAAGGGCACGGGCGCGCAGGTACAGTGCCGAAGGTTGGAGTGGTTCTCCGGTTTCCTCTGTGACGGGATAGCTCACAAAAAGGTGCTCGTGTGCCG
>JAVVPJ010000117.1:0-2098 GCA_036655815.1 Oscillospiraceae bacterium | reverse complement strand
ACAAAGTATCCTTTCCTGCATCACAAATCGCTCGACACCACCCATCAGAGGAAATCCACCTTGCACCAAACGGCGTCGCTCACGCTCGGATAAAAGCCCGCCGATGGATGGTGCAGACGGAAATTCTCCCTCCACCGCCCCTAGTAAAAAGACGACTTTGGGGTTGTCTGGGCGCATGCGCAGTGCATCTCCCACTGAAACCTCATCAAGGGCCAGAGGCGGCGTTGCCACCTCGATGCTTCCCAGCATTAACTCTGCCAGTTCGGCAGTGCGACGCGGTGTCAGTCGCAGTCCGTCAGGCAGCGCAGCAAAACGCTCAAGAATTTTCACAAGCTGTTCCCAAACCTGAGACTGCTCATCCAAAAACCTTTGCCGTGCGTCTCCCTCCATCTCACCTGCAAAAGCACCCAAATGCTCGGTCGCGCTGATCTCCTGCAAATAAGTCCAGAGCCCTCGCGCAATCATCTCACCTCCGCCTGCTTGCAGTGCCCGTTCAAGCGACAAAAGCGGGTTGACGACAGCCTGCCTGGCCTGCTCCACACGCGCCAACCGCGCAGACGCCTCAGTACTCTGTCCATCCAGCAGTCCATCAGGATGATTGACAAAAGGTGTGTGCCAACCGCTCGGACGCACCGACCAAACAAAGCAATAGTTTTCCAATTCTCCCGCTGTCTGTGCATCCAGTCCCAACAAAGGGGACTTGGCCAGCGCGAGGTAATCGCCCCCCAATCCCCCTGCAAGTGAGACGGCTTCCAGTACTGCTGCTGTCAGTACGCCAGATTTCGCATCGGCTCGCAGATCGAGAAAAAACGGGATTTCATAGCGTGCAAACAGAGTGGGCAGCAACGTGCGGTAACGTGCCAGATCGCGTGCCATAACGACGATTTCACGATATCGGAATCCTTTTTCCCGCACCAGTCGCGCAATGGCGGCCGCCGTCTGCTCCAACTCGGCCGAAGGAGTGGTTGCAAGCATGACAGTCACCGCATCATCCCCAGTCGTCTCGGACGGTTGCGTCTCGTCCCGCTGCGCTTTCTCAAGCGCCAACAGTCCCCTTGGCAGTTCGGATTCCCCACCCGTTGCTGCCTCAAAGACCACCGTCACGCCCACACGCTCGGCTGCGCGTGTCAGTGCACGCACCGTCTCACCCGTCACAGCGAATGCGGGTGAGGCGCTGTCGGGCGCATCGGTGCACAGCGACACCGTCATGCGGGGAGCCTCACGCAAAATGGTCTCCAGCAGCACCAGCTCAGGCGCGGTAAAACTTGTGAAATCGTCCACAAACACCTCAGTATGGGCAAAATATCCACTTCCGTTCAGGCGTTCGGCAGCGCGTTCCAAACGATCACTTAGGCTGATAAAACTGCGATGCAGCACCGCGTCGTAGGCATCCAGAATCAAAGACAGCTCATAAAGCTTTTCTTTGGCGCTTCCCTGCGGCTGGGACAGCGCAAAGGCCGCCAGCCGCCCCGGCTCAACGCCAGCGTAGCGGCACTCATCGGCAACCGCCGTCATCTGCTCAAGAAAGCCCCGACTTTTGGCGTGTCTCCGATAGACCGTCAGCTCGTCAGACAGCTCGTCCAGTGTGACCCCCATCATCAAAAAGGCGGCCGCCGGATCCAGCCCGGCGCGATCATCCCCGCCGAAATTCAGTTCCAATAACTCGGCCAGTCGTGAAAAGCTGGCCACAGACACCAGCGACGCCGTGGCGGGCATTTGCGCCAGCTTCTTTTCATTGATGAAGGATGCCTGCTCCGGCACCAAAAGCAGCGCCTGTCGTCCCACCGCCGCACACTGGGCCATGTGGCGGCGCAGCTGAGTACTTTTTCCACTCCATGCCGGTCCGTACAGCAGATTGAGCATCTTGTCTATCCCCCCTATTTTCAGAAAATACGCCATGCGGACGCACTCCTGTTGTTTCAAATTGTAGCATACTTGTGATGGAAAAAAAAGTGTCACGTTTTTGTAGTTGTTCACCAATTATTCACATATTAATGGTAGAATATTTTGTACAAAAGATCTGTTATGGGGTTCTGTAGCGTGGGGAGTTTCGGTAAGTAACAAAAGGCTGTAGGCTATCACGGTGCGACAAGAGATG
>JAVVPJ010000116.1:0-4581 GCA_036655815.1 Oscillospiraceae bacterium | reverse complement strand
TTTTTTGCCCGGCATGGTGACATCGAGAATTTCAGCGGCCAGACGTTGATTCTGTTCCTTGGTTTTCAACTCCAATAGCTTTTTACCCAAGGCATTCTCAATGGCTGTCCTGGCCTCATTGGCGAGGAGCCCAACATTTTTGCGCTCTTCTGAGGAAAGCATGCCCATTCCTTTGAGAATTGAGGTCAATTCTCCCTTTTTTCCAAGAAACCTCACACGTGCCGCGTCCAGAGCAGCCGGTGTTTCAGCGGCCGTCATCTCGGCCAGTGCCGTCTGTGTGATGCGCTCTATGGCTTCATTCATACCTTTCACCTCATAGACCAAATTTCTTCATAACGCAAATAAAAAGCTCCTTCCTCCCATCTACGGGACGAAAGGAGCTGTGCGCTCTTCCGCGATACCACCCTAATTTCCGCGCCGAGACGCGAACGCTTTAGATTGTCTGTAACGGGACATCCCGTCGCCGCTTACTGTGGCCCAAAGCCGTTCTGCGGTGCCGCTCAGGAGTGAACTTCGGCTCAGGCGGACACGAACGGTCTTGCAGCCGATGAACCGTTCTCTCTGATTGTCTGCAGTGTGCGTACTCTCTCCGTCAAAGCGTTATACCTATATTTTTTTATGATAGCATATATCTTTGATGATTTCAACTTTTTCATCGAGAAAGATAAAATTTTAAGGAGCTGAACTACCATGAGAAAATTCCTGGCTTTGGGGACTGTATTGCTGTTCTGCGCTTGTGCAAAGGGACTTGCTTTGTCCGAGCACGAAATTGCCCGGATGGTAGGAAAGCCTTTTCGCTCATCTGTTCATCTGATGTGGGGGGGATGCGTTTACGAGGGAAATCTCTCACGTGATGCCGGGGGTGTGGTGATGTTGACGGTGACGTCTGAAGATCTTCATCATCCCGTGACGATGCACAGCGCTGTGGGAAGCACCTCATTGGAACAGGGAAGACTGTCAATTGTGCTTGCCAAGGACGCCATGCCGGGTGGGAACGCTGCCTCGGCTATTGCGGATGCATTGTCGGAATTGGCCAAAGCGGAGTGTCATACGAAGGGTGGACATCAGATGGTGTCAAATGGCAAAAGCAAGCTATTGCTGTGCCAGAATGGCAGCTTTTCTAGCCTAGAAATGCAGAGGGGAAAAGTGGACTTTTTAGCGTTCGAATTTTTGAGGTTTCCAGCCGCTGTATAAGGGCAGATTATTGCTCTCAATCATATTATAATAGTGGAGCGTAGTGGTATGGAAATTTTCACCGCTGTTTAAACGTTCCGTCTTTCGGTCATGATAATGACGAAAAGAAAACCCAAACCCACCAAGATGGTTTGGAAAAATAGCGGACGGAGTGTGATTGATATGACCGTCAAACGAGGGGATATCTACTATGCGGATCTCAGCCCCGTTGTTGGCTCGGAGCAGGGCGGCGTCCGCCCTGTTTTAATTGTTCAAAATGATGTTGGCAACCGATACAGCCCCACAGTGATTGCGGCGGCCATTACCAGTCAGCGAGACAAGGCAAAGCTCCCCACGCATATTGAGCTTTCACCGCAGGATTGTGGGCTTTCAAGAGATTCCATTGTTTTGCTTGAACAGATTAGAACCATTGACAAACGTAGGCTGAAAGAGCGCATGGGACGCCTCGATGATACTGCCATGCATCAGATCAACCATGCGTTGGAGGTCAGCTTTGGCCTGGCTGCGCAGACGAACAGCAGTGCGCAGGGGTAGCTACATACAATGGCTGCCTCATGCCCACCATTGGCCGCGCACAAATATGACGCCATGAAAGCAGCGAATTGACCAGCTCAAACGGGGGGTTGGCTCATTCGCTGTTTTGCGTTACAATTGACGCAACGGCTGTGTGATACGGTGCTGTCCCGTCCTATGCACCCATAGCTGTCCCTGGAGCAGATTGTGGACATGACGGATGCGGTATTAATCGCAATCAACGACACATACCACGGCATTTGCCAATGCAAAAGCCGAACCCAGCAAAGAACTTGACTCCATAAAATATTTGTGAGAAAATTACGATGTGAAGAAAGGCTTGGCATGGTTTCAAATCATGTTGGCTTTTTTAATCAATCATCAAGCAAGGGCTGATACAATCGGCCCAATGAAAGTGTGATTCCTATGAAAACAGACGGGGGACTACATGACAAAGCGGGTATTTCGGTTAAATTGTGTATTCTGGCGACCGTGACAACGCTACTCATTATATGGGGAAACTCGATGATGCCAAGCAGAATATCCAATGCGACAAGCGACCACATCACTGAGGCGATTGGTGGAACCATCATCTCTGCACCGGCAGCAGAAGTGAGTGGCATTGTATGGCTGAATACATCACTTGTTCGCAAGTTGGCTCATGTCACTGAATTTTTGACGTTAGGAGTCACCTCTTCGTTGCTGTCTGTTTTTCTGAAAAAACAGTTTTCACAACAGTTGCCCAATTTACTTCTACTTGGTTTGAGCGCGGGAGTGATCGACGAAACGATTCAATTGTTTAATGATCGCACTTCCATGATTCAAGATGTCTGGATTGATTTAGCAGGATTTGCAGTTGGGATACTGCTAACGTGGGCTGTGCGTGTTATCATATGTCATAAAGATGCAGTGATAGAGTGATTTCACGAGCGGGACTGTTAGGGCATGAATCGACTCCAAAGGAGGAGAGGACTTTCTGAAAACTGCAAAAGCCTTTACTTTGTGTCCTTTCTAGCTTATACTTAATGAAATTTATCTTCTCTCATCATGCGGCCTGTTTGCCATATTTCGTACGGAATGCTTATTTGTGGAAAGAGAAATTATATGAAAAAAATACATTTGATCCGTTTGGCGATAGCTGCCTTACTTGCGATGATGATGCTTGTGGGTTGTGGTGGCAACACTCAGCCAAAAGGAGTGACATTTGATGCCAAAAATCCTGTTTACTTACGGCTTTGGCACTATTATAATGGACCTCAGAAGCAAGCCTTTGACGAGATGATTGCACAATTTAATGACACCATAGGAAATCAAAAAGGAATCGTTGTGGAAGCGTTTGGCCACGGATCCATTGCGGATTTGATGAATCAAGTTCTCAATGCAGCCGAAAAGAAGGTGGGTGCGGAAAACATCCCTGATATCTTTTCTGCCTACGCAGACACGGCGCAGCAGATTGATCAAATGGGTTTGGTAGCAGATTTAGCCCCCTATATGACGGTGGAGGAGCTGGCAGAATATGTGCCAGCATATATCACAGAAGGAGAGCTGGGCACAAAGAACTGCTTTAAAATATTCCCTGTAGCCAAGTCTACCGAGATTATGATGCTCAACAAGACCGACTGGGAACCGTTTGCGAAGGCGACGGGTGTGACACTGGAAAGTCTCTCCACCATGGAGGGACTCGTTCAGACGGCCAAGACGTACTATGAGTGGACCGACGCCCAGACTCCCCTTCAAAATGACGGAAAGGCGTTTTGGGGCCGCGATTCCATGGCCAACTATTTCATTGTCGGTTGTAAACAACTGGGCGTTGAAATTTTCGACGTGAAGGATGGAAAAGTGACCTTCAATACCGATAAGGCGGTGCTGCGTAGACTGTGGGATCATTATTACATTCCATCTCTCAACGGTTGGTTTGGCGCCTATGGAAGATTTCGTTCGGACGATGCCAAGACGGGCAATATTCTGGCGCTTGTCGGTTCGAGCAGTGGTACTGCCTATTTTCCGGATCGGGTAACGATCAGTGATACAGAGAGCTATGCCATTGAGAGTCTTGCACTCCCTGCACCGTATTTTGAGGGTGGGGAAAAAGTCGCCATACAGCAGGGCGCAGGGATGGTGGTGACCAAGTCTGATATCAATCGGGAATATGCTGCCAGCATCTTCCTCAAATGGATCACCGAAACAGAACGCAACATGCGCTTTTCAATTGCAACTGGCTATCTTCCGGTCAAGGTTGAGGCAAACGATGTCTCTAAAATTCAAGCAATGGCTAAAACGATGGATAATAAGGGCGCGTTAGAGAAAATCATGACAGCAATTCCAACTTCCATTCAAACCGTGACGGAAAATGAGCTTTACACCAACCAGGCCTTTTTCAATGGAAACAATGCGCGCAAGGTGCTGGAATCTTCCATGAGAGATTTCCTTGCCAATGACCTGAAAGAGGTGGATACGCTGATTGCGAGTGGGATGTCCCGCAACGAGGCTGCCACGCAGGTTGCAACCAACCAAAAATTCGAAACCTGGTACGACGAATTCACACAGGCGCTTCAAGAGTCCATCCGCTGAAAAGCAGCCTGCCCTTATTCTGATTGCGGTGCCGCAATGGATGGGTATCGCTCTGGCTGGGATGCGCATGTAGCGGGGATGGGAGATCGCATCATGAAAAAAACATTTCAGCACAACAAGTCGATTCTAACCAAGATGATGTTCTCAATGTTGCTTACGCTTGTGCTGATGTTCATGTTACTTTCTGGCACTATTTTTTTTGGTGGAATGACAAGACAGCTTCGCACCAATGCCTTTGATATTCTCAATGAGCGTGTGTCTGGCCGACGGGATAATCTGGGCAATGGAATGGTGCAGCGGTGG
>JAVVPJ010000115.1:0-4589 GCA_036655815.1 Oscillospiraceae bacterium | reverse complement strand
CTGCCAGCTGCCGAACTGCGCCGCATGTCGCTGCACGGACAGGACCGCGACGCGCTGGTCCGTCGTGGGGGTGTGTCAGTTGAATATGACATTGTGACACTTGGATATAAGGCCAATATGACCGACTTGCAAGCGGCCGTGGGACTGTCACAATTGCTGCGCTATCGTGCAATGATCTCCCAGCGCCGCTTTCTGACCAAGCGTTACGAGGCGGGGCTGCCCAATGGTTGGAGCTGTCTTGCACATACACCGGGATGGTCCGCACATTTGATGATGGCATTGATGCCGGAACAAGCGGCGTCTCGACGAAATGCATTATTTGCGCAGCTGCTGCGTCAGGGGATCCATGCAAACATCCACTACCGGCCATTGCCTCTCATGACAGTCTATCGACGGATGGGCTGGCGGGAGGACAACTGCCCTAATGCGATTGCGCTCTACGAGCGGGAAGTTTCACTGCCCCTTTCAAGCGTGATGACGGTGCAAGAGGCTGATTTTGTACTGGACTGTCTCCACCAATTCTCTGAGGCAACCGGCCCTTTCTAAAAATGACACAGGAAAAAATGGGGCAGTTTCGACCGACGCGCGATGGTGCAATGCCACACAAGTGTTGCGTTGGGCACACAGGCACTGAGAGCCGGTGGAATTGCCCCGACACCTGCGGCCCGGATACATGGAAAGACAACACATGCAGGCATAGACAACGGCTGCAACAGTCTGTGTGAGATGTCTGAGCCTATTTCAGGCAGAAACGCAGCCAAGCAAACAACAACGGCGTTGGGGTGGCAACCGACAATGCGGACAAGCGGGGACGGCGTATGAGCCAAAGCCCCTGCATGTTTTTTTTGCCAGTTGGGGTTATTATGCTTGACGGAGGGCCAAAATCATGATAGCATAGACATACCTCGCAAAGGGTCTTTTTGTCGTGCATGTTTTGCATGAAAGTTGCGTTCTCAGGGAAAAGACGGTTCCATGGGGCGCAGACCTGTCGAGGGAGGCAAAGCAAGGGCGCCGGCCCCCAACCGCTGGATGCCGGTGAAATATCCTAACAAACAGGAGGTGCCGAAGTATGCGGGTAAAAATCACATTGGCTTGCGCAGAGTGCAAACAGCGCAATTACAACACGATGAAGAACAAGAAGAACGATCCCGACCGTCTCGAGATGAATAAGTATTGCAGATTCTGCAAGAAACACACCCTTCATAAGGAAAGCAAGTAAGGAAAGGCAGGGAGAAGCAAAATGGCTGAAAAGTCTGAAAAGACACGCTCCAAATGGCATCCCGCCTCTATTCTTGCCCGAATCAAAAAGTTTTTTGGCGATCAAAAGAGCGAGATGAAGAAAATCGTCTGGCCCTCGAAGAAGCAGGTGCTCAACAACACCGGCATCGTGCTGGTAGTAACGGCCGTTTTCGCTGTCATTGTCAGCCTGTTTGACAGCTCGCTGAGCCTGTTGCTCAAGGCCGTCTTTGGTGTCTGAGTGAAGGAGGAGCACAATGCCTGAAGCCGCAAAGTGGTATGTCGTGCATACCTATTCGGGGTATGAAAACAAGGTTGCTACCTCGATCGAAAACGCCGTTGAAAATCGGCACATGAACGATCTCATTTGTGAGATCAGCGTTCCCTGCGAAACAGTGACGGAGATCAAGGACAACAAAAAGCGCGATGTAGAGCGCAAAATTTTCCCCGGCTATGTCCTGGTCAAGATGATTATGACCGACGAGACATGGTATGTAGTGCGCAACATCCGGGGTGTTACAGGATTTGTCGGCCCCGGCTCCAAGCCTGTTCCGCTCACGGATGAAGAGGTTTTGCGACTTGGCGTCGAGAAGAACGAGATCGAAATCAACTTCGCGGTAGGTGACAGCATTTCCATCATCGATGGCTATTTTGGCGGCTTCATTGGAAGAGTCAACAGCATCGACAAGGAAAAGGGTTTGGTGCGCGTCACCGTTTCCATGATGGGCAAGGATGTTCCGGTCGAGTTGGCACTCGAGCAAGTCTCTGCTCTTGCATAACTGATTGAAGAATACCAGCGTCCTGGCTGTGCACATAGCCAAAGCCAATCACGGCATGGCGCATCGCAGGCGAGGGCTGTCAACAAGCAGCCTGTGGGAGGGACGGTCCCGTCCCGCAAAGAACCACTAATTTTGGAGGTGCAAACAAAATGGCACAAAAAGTCGTAGGCTTTATCAAGCTTCAGATTCCCGCCGGAAAGGCGACCCCGGCGCCCCCTGTTGGCCCTGCTCTGGGTCAGCATGGCGTTAACATCATGGCGTTTACCAAGGAATTTAACGAGCGTACCAAGGGCGATATCGGCATGACGATTCCTGTGGTCATCACAGTTTATGCAGACCGCTCTTTCTCCTTTGTCACGAAGACTCCCCCTGCCGCCGTTCTCATCAAAAAGGCGATCAGCCTTGAACATGGCTCGGGCGTGCCCAACAAAAACAAGGTTGGCAAGATCACACAAGAGCAGATCAGGATCATTGCCACCACGAAGATGCCCGACCTCAACGCTGCTGATGTCGACTCCGCTATGCGCATGGTCGCCGGAACGGCACGTAGCATGGGCGTCGAAGTCGTAGACTAAGGAAGGGGGAGAGTAAGAATGAAACACGGCAAAAAATATGTGGATAGCCAAAAGCTCATTGAGGATCTGAAGCTTTACGAATCCAATGAGGCTCTTGGAATATGCCTCCAGACCGGTAAGGCCAAGTTTGATGAAACTGTCGAGGCCCATATTCGGTTGGGTGTTGACTCACGCCATGCGGATCAGCAGGTTCGCGGCGCTGTCGTTCTGCCCAACGGAACCGGCAAGCGTGTGCGTGTACTCGCGATCTGCAAAGGGGATAATGTCCAAAAGGCGCAGGCTGCTGGTGCAGAGTTTGTGGGATCAGACGAGTTCGTTCAGAAGATTCAGCAGGAGGGCTGGCTTGACTTTGACGTCGTCATTGCGACTCCTGATATGATGGGTGTGATCGGTCGCCTCGGAAAGATCCTTGGCCCCCGCGGTCTCATGCCGAACCCCAAGGCAGGTACTGTCACGCCAGATATCGCCAAGGCTGTTGCCGAAGCGAAGGCCGGTAAGATTGAGTATCGCTTGGATAAAACCAACATCATCCATTGCCCGATCGGCAAGATCTCGTTTGGTGCTGAGAAATTGCAGCAGAACTTTGATGCCCTGATGGGTGCCGTCGTAAAGGCCAAGCCGGCTGCGGCAAAGGGACAATATGTGCGAAGCTGTGTTGTTGCCTCAACCATGGGCCCCGGCATCAGAATTAACCCTTCCCGTTTCCAAGGCGGTTCTGTCGTCGTGGAGAAATAGCCTTCGATTGGGATAGGTCATTTCCAGCGAGGCAATGTCATTAGACTGTTTTTAAAAGAGAGCGTTGCAGAATGAAAATTCTGTGACGCTCTCTTTTTGGAGGTTAAAACGAGACACCTTGGCAGAAGATCGCTTGTAAAATGAAGTGTGCCACCCTGTTTTTGGCAAAAGCAGCAACAGAAAGCGGATGATCAAGGCGCTCATATTGGGCTTAATATAAAATTAGATATTGACATATGCCGAAAATGCGGTAAAATTATAAAGAACAACAGATGCCAAAAGCAAAGGGGAGATCAATGTGCCAAGGCCATGCAAGAGGCGTCGCATTTGCGATATGCCAGGATGTGAACACTTTGGGCCGAAGGATGACAGTCTTGCCCAACGTCAGACGGTGGTGATGACCCTGGACGAATTCGAAAGTATCCGGCTGATTGATCTGTCCGAAATGACGCAGGAGCAATGCGCAGCACAGATGAACGTGGCGCGCACCACCGTGCAGGCCATTTACAACGGCGCACGTATGAAACTGGCAGAGTGTCTTGTGAATGGCAAGGATTTACTGATTGAGGGCGGAGCTTATGTGATTTGTGAGGGCGAAACGGAAAGAGGCAGTTGCGGCCATCCTTGCAGGAAACATTGTCAACGCAGCAAGCAGGAGGAGAACCGGGAGCAGGAGCATTAGGGGCCTTGCGCTTGCATGTCTTCTATCTCAACGACGGGTGCAGGCACCTTTTCAAAACAACCTGTGCCAGTTGCGCGTTGCGGCGCGAAGCGGCACACCAAAATGAAAGGAATGGATTTTGCTATGAGAATTGCAGTAACGTATGAAGAGGGACAGGTTTTTCAACATTTTGGACACACAGAGCGGTTTAAGATCTACGATGTGGACAATCAAAAAATCACCACCACTGCTGTGGTGAATACAAACGGAAGCGGGCATGGCGCATTGGCAGATATCCTGAAAAAAATGGAGGTTGATGTGCTGATCTGCGGAGGAATTGGCGGCGGGGCACGCCGTGCGTTGGACGACGTTGGCATCAAGCTCTATGGAGGCGTCATGGGTTCTGCCGATCAAGCGGTGGATGCGCTGTTGGCCGGGAATCTCACATTCAATCCCAATGTGCTGTGTGATCACCATGGGGAACAGCACGGCGGAACATGTTCAGAACACGGCTGTGGCGAACATCACTGCGAAGAATAACATGATGACTGCTGTTTGTGTGATGACGTCACAGAAGTTGCCAGAAAAAATGCTAAAATAAAA
>JAVVPJ010000114.1:0-4635 GCA_036655815.1 Oscillospiraceae bacterium | reverse complement strand
GTCATCCCCCAATGCGGTGAAAGGGGCATCAAAGGTTGCACCGTCTCCGGGCGAGATGACCGCCTCGGCTTCCTCGCGGTTCTGTGCACCGATATCGAGAAAGCAGCCATCTGCCTTGAGATCAGCGTTGCGGTCAGTTTCCTCCAGATGATGCCATGCGATTGCGCCCACAGCGCCAGGAATGCATTTCTCACCGACTTCAAACCGGCGTCCATAGAGCGCACGGGGATCGATTCCAATAGAAGAAAATTGCAGTAGACCCTCATCGGTCACGCGGGTCACCATGAGTCCAACCTCATCCATATGAGCAAAGAGAGCGATCTTTTTCAAGAGAATTTTCCCCGGCTTGACAGCAATGAGATTTCCAAGGTTGTCCACAGTGAGACGGCAGGCGTCGCCCAACTCCAGGATAATCTGATCTCGTACGCGGGCCTCGTCACCCGAGATCCCATGTACGGCGCACAGTCGTTTGATTCGTTCGATCATAAGCCACCTCTGACGACGGCGGCGATGAGCCGCGCGGTATTTTCAATGTCGGAAAGAGCAACCACTTCAGATGGCGTATGCATGAAGCGAAGGGGGATGGAAAGCAGACCAGTGCGCACGCCTCGTCCAGCAATGGCGACAACATCGGCATCGGTGCCAGTACGACCTGCCATGACCTCCGTTTGCCATGGGATGGCATGTTGTCGGGCTATGTCGCAAAAACGTCGGGAGAGCCGACGCTCCAGAATCGGTGAAAATCCAACCATTGGGCCACCTCCCACCGTGCCACACTGCTCGGAATGTTCGCCGGGCAAAAAGCCCATGGAGACATCTACGGCAATGGCCCAATCGGGGGCAATTTCAAAAGCTGACGTCGCGGCGCCGGAGGAGCCGGTTTCTTCCTGCGAAACCAAAGCAACAAACAACGCGGCAGTGTCACAGTCGGACAGCAACTGTGTAGCGCGAATGACGGCCGCGCAGCCTGCACGGTCATCCAGCGCCGCACCGCAGACCCGATCACCCAGAAGGGAGCACAGAGGGCCATCAAAGGTCACACGGTCGCCGTATCCGACCAGCGAGTGGGCACGTTCCGACGTAAGTCCGATATCGATCGCGGCGTCCTCAATCTTGAGCGTTTTGGCGTCTCCGTTCGACAGATGAGGCGGCACCGAGCAGACAATACCGGGGAGCGGGCCGAAAGCGGTGTGAACCGTGACCCGTGCGCCGGCAAGGCTGCGTCGATCTGGGCCGCCGCATGGTGCAACACGCAAAAACCCTTTTTCGGTCACCTGTGTGACAGCTAGGCCAATCTGATCGAGGTGGGCAACGAGCAATATGCGCGGCAGATCCGTTGTGCTTTCCGCGTGGCGGCAAATCAGACTGCCCATCGGGGTGATGTGTGTCTCACCAAAGTCTTTAAGAAACTGCGCTGCGACGGTTGCGGCAGACACCTCATCCCCTGAAACGCCGGGGGCGGCAGTGAGGGTTGAAAGAAGCTCAAACATAGCGAAATCCTTTCTGCTTACAGGCTACTAACCAACGTCTTGAATTGTTGGCCACGTGCCTCGAAATTTGGAAAGGCGTCAAAACTGGCACAGGCGGGCGAAAGCGTTACAATGTCGCCCACACGGGCGATGGATGCGGCCTTGGCAACCGCCGCCTCCAGGTTGTCAACCCGCCAAATGGCAAGGCCACTGGCAGAAAACCCCTTTCCCGCTCGAACGGCTTGTTCAATGCGATCAGCAGTGGCACCCGTAAGGATTAGAGCCTTGGCGTGCTCAATGAGAGGCTCGGCCAGTGGCTCAAAGGGAATCTGTTTGTCATAGCCCCCCGCGATCACAATGAGCTTTTGATCAAAACTCAAAAGTCCTGCAATGGTGCGCGTGGGGGAGGTAGCGATGGAATCATTGTACCATTTTACGCCGCCCACATTGCGCACAAATTCAATGCGATGTTCCACACCGGGGAATTCCCGCGCGACAGCAGCAATGTCATTGACCGGAACATAATCCCATGCCGCAGAGGTGGCGGCCAGTAGATTTTCAATGTTGTGAAGTCCCGGGAGCAGTACTTCCTGCCGATGCACAAGCAACTCCGTCTGTCCGCGATCGGAATGCCACAGGTTGCCGTCCCGATCCATCCAAGCACCGCTCGTCACCAATTCTTGGCGCGAAAACCAAGACAGACGCCCACGAACGTGAGAGGACAGCGCGGCGGTAGGAGGGTTGTCGCGTGAAAGGATGGCGTGTGAAAATGCATCCTGATGGTCAAGAATGTTGCACTTGGCAGCAATATATTCCTCCATCGTGCCGTGTACATCGAGATGATTGGGGGTGATGTTGGTCAGAATGGCAATATCGGGCGAGCAGCGCATCGACAGCAGCTGAAAGCTGGAAAGCTCCACCACACAGTAATCGTCGGGATGCACGCGGTCCACAAGAGGAAGCAGTGGAGCCCCAATGTTACCGCCCAGATGCACCGTTCGTCCTGTCTTGCGCAGAATCGCCGCCAGAATAGAGGAGGTTGTGGTTTTGCCGTCAGAACCAGTTACGCCGAATACGCGACAGGGACAGAGCTGCAAAAACACTTCCAGCTCGCTGGTGACCACCTGCCCGCGTGCCCGCGCCGTGGAGAGTGCTGACGTTGTGAAGGAAAGGCCCGGGGTGCGAAAAATGATTTCGCCCTTCATCTCATCGAGATACTTTGGACCCAGCCGAAGCGACACACCTGCCTTCCGCAGACGCGCGAGGAGCGTCGGATCCAACTGCTCCTGAGGCTTGCGGTCACAAAGAGTTACCTCTGCACCGGACTGAGCCAGTCGGAAAATCAGTTCGGTATTGCTAACTCCCACACCGATTACGTCGATTCGCCTGCCATGCATAGACGGGAAAAAGGTCTGTGCCGAAAAATTCATCCTAAAGCCTCCCACTTATGATCCTATATTGAGAATAGGATACCATGTTCGCGAAGCGGATGGGTATCCTTGCACATAAAAGTTGATAACAGCACTGTCCTGTGGTGATTATATCACATTCAATGGGTCACGTCATCTGGTCAAGCTGAAATCTGTGCTTCTATTATATTGTATGGTTATTTTTTAAAACTATCAAACTGCGCATTTTTCGTGCGTTTTCTCGCCAGGCGTTGCATATAATAAGAGAGTTTCAATTCATTCAAGGGGGGGTGCGCAGATGGAAGAGGAGCGGGAACAACTCGAAAGTGGGATGTTCTGGGAATGGCTGGAGACCGATGGAGATATAGATGACTTTGTATTTTACACCGAAACCGCCACTTCCAGCGAGCGATAAGCGCGCGAACAAAATCAGATGCATGCGAGGCTTCTTTGACGCACGGCGTTGGAGAGGCCTCGCGTTCTGTTGATTGACAAAGAAAGCCTGCAACTATATAATTAATAAAACTCATCAGTCCAACAGAAAATGGAGGATGGTTTAATGGACGATTCTGGCATTTGTTCCGATTTGCATCATGCGCTGCTGTGGGTTTTCCGACATTTGGTGTGCAGGCAAACCGATGTCGGCTTGATGCCGGGTGAGGCGGGTGTGTGGTGTGTTGCCGGCGAGGGGAAACATTGTGTGGCATATCCCACACAGATCAGCGCCTGGATAGGCATTGGACATTCCTCATGGATGCCTGTTTTGCACAAGCTTGAGTGGACGATTCCGAAGACGGGACGGACCAAGGAGGCAATGAGAATATGAATCGATTGGCAAAACATCTCAAGCCCTATCGTGTTCAGATCTTTCTGGCTTTGGCAGCTGTCATTGGTGGCGCACTGGCCGAGCTGGGACTGCCCTATTTTCTTGCTGACATTGTGGACAGGGGAGTCGCACAGGGCGACATGAAAGCCATTTCTTCAATCGGCGGCGTGATGCTGGCGCTGGCCCTGCTCTCCATTTTATGTGCATTGGCGGCAGGCTATCTGGCGGCTCGCATTTCGGCGGGGATGGGCCTTTCGCTGCGGCAACAGGTTTTTGACCACATTGGAACCTTTGCATTGGCTGATGTTGAGCGCTTTGGCACGGCGTCGCTCATCACGCGTTCCACAAATGATGTGACGCAGATCCAAAATGTTGTGATGATGCTCATCCGCATGGTGCTGCGCGCGCCAATCGTGGCAGTGGGTGGCATTGTTTTGGCATGGTCAAAAAGTCCAACACTGGCGATGGTGCTGTTGCTTGCCATGCCGGTGTTGATCGTATTTGTGGTGCTTATTGCCCGCATGGCGCTGCCGCTGTCGGGTATCATGCAGACGCGTGTTGATCGCGTAAACCTTGTGATGCGGGAGAAGTTGACCGGGGCACGGGTGATTCGCGCGTTTGGAAATGAGGCCTACGAGCGGGAGCGCTTTGCGCAGGCCAGCGACGGGCTGATGCACACGGCCACTTCCATGCAGCGCACGACGAGCCTTTTGATGCCGGTGGTCAACCTTGTGATGAGCGGAACCATGGTGGGTCTGGTTTGGAAGGGCGCTCTTTTGGCCTCCTATGGCGGTGTGCAAGTGGGTGATATCATGGCGCTGGTACAGTATGCCACACAGATTTTGATGGCAGCTATGATGCTGTCGATGATGTTTGTCATGCTGCCCCGAGCCATGGCGTCAGCACAGCGCATCAACGAGGTGCTCGACCT
>JAVVPJ010000113.1:0-4693 GCA_036655815.1 Oscillospiraceae bacterium | reverse complement strand
AAAGGCTCGGACTGTGGGGTGCTGACTATGGGGAGAGGAGAGCCGTTGAACAGCGGCGCTTCAGACAGCATCTGGATCAACGAAAATCTGGCGGTGAGAAATGCAAACGGTCGGCCACTGGAAATCTATGGACCGTTTGACTTTGAGAAAGGGCCGTGTCTGACCTCGCTGACAATCAAGAGCGAAGATGGCAGCCAAAAACCCGAAGATTTGGAAGAATTCTTTGAGAATGCCTCCCAAACTGTGGTGATTGGTGAGATGAACGGTTCCTACGGCGGACCCGAGATGCCCATGTATCATCCCATTCGTGCCACAGCGGGCGCAGGTGGAAAGATCACCTTTGTGGACAATCAGAAAAAGACCATCACGGCAAGTGAAAACTTGTTTGTTCAAGGCAAAATTGATCAGCTTTACACCATTGTGCCCGACAAGGGCTACCTGATCAGCAGCGTACTCGTGGACAGAAAGCCGGTCACGCTCACGGCAGACAATGGCTATGTGTTTGGCCTGCTCTATGGTGTGCGGACCATTGACGTAACCTTTCAAAAGGATGTCAATGCGAAATAATCTCATGTGAAAAATCACTCAGGGGAGGGAACGCCGTGTGGTCGTAAGACCACGCAGCGTTCCTTTTTGTGTAGGCATTCTAACGCCACTATGGCATATGCCAGCAGGATGATCGAAATTCCTTCCATTTTCTATGCTTCATTCTAATACCTGTCCCATGAGATCTCATGAGACATCTCGTTCTTAGTCTCCTGTAAACCTATGAAACTGGTTTTTCTCTGATCGGGATATCATTGAGATACAAGAAAAAGGGGGATTCCCATATGACCACAGGAGATCGCATTCGCCAGCTCCGGCTGGCCAATCAATTCTCGCAGGAGGAACTCGGACGTCTGGTGGGCGTGCAGAAAGCAGCGATCAACAAGTATGAAAAAAACAGCATCGTCAACCTTAAACGTGAAACGCTCTTGCGCCTCGCCCAGGCGCTGGACACCAGTCCGGTTTATCTGATGGGGTTTGAATCGGACGCTGCTTGCGACGCTGCTTTACCTACAATGGTCGACAACACCCCGCAGTCGGATGTGATGACGTTGTCTCTGACGGCGCGACGCGTTGGCCTCGCCTATGATCATTCCAATCCTGAGGTGAGGCGGGTGGTAGACAGAATTCTGGATATCAAAGAATAAGAGATACAACATGACTGAAGGACGATCGGATCATGGAGATTCCTCTAGAGTGAACGCCGGGCATCGCTGCACGGGGAACTGCTTGACAAATTGCAAAATTTTCATTATAATCAACTTGTATATGAGGGAGTAGTTAGCGCTTCGGCGTGACAAGTCAACATACTGACCTTCGGGTCTGGCTTGCCTTAAATAACAAGACTCATGTGCAGCATTTTTGCTGTGCTTGAGTTTGTGAAAATCAAGTGCAGTGATGTACTTGATTTTTTTGCTATTGGAGGAAAAGAATATTATGGGGCTAACAGAACTGACACTAGTCGCAATTGGGCTTTCGATGGATGCTTTTGCAGTTTCCATTTGCAAGGGCCTGAACATGGCAAAATTCCAATATAAAAACTGCTTTTTGATCGCACTGTCTTTTGGTACATTTCAAGCTGTGATGCCGCTGCTTGGCTGGTTTTTTGGCACAAGATTTGAAAGATATATTACCTCATTTGACCACTGGATTGCATTTGGGCTGCTTGCCTTGATCGGTGGAAAAATGATTTGTGACTCACGCAAAGAACCCGATCATTGTGGAAATATCACAGCCCAATTGAAATTCAAAGAAATCATCATTCTTGCACTTGCAACAAGTATCGATGCCTTAGCGGTTGGTGTGACCTTTGCCTTGCTGCCCGGCATCAATGTTTTCTTTTCGGTGACGCTCATTGGTCTGATTACATTTGTTCTGTCTGTTGCAGGAGTGGCAATTGGTCATCGGTTTGGCAATCGCGTGGAGAAAAAAGCCGAATTAACAGGTGGGATAATCCTTGTGGCAATCGGCCTTAAAATTTTGCTGGAGCATTTGTTGTAAGGTGGCGTGAACGCTTTTCCACCATCTGTTACCCTTCCATACGCGGTGTTCATGCTCCGTATCGAGAGAGTGGCGGAAATGCGAGTTTCTTGCAATTACGTTCATTGATTGACTACAAAAACTTTTGATCTTTTATATCGTTCTATGATATACTAAATGCAGAATTCGATCAAGCACAAGAAAATGGATGCGGTTGTTGAAAATCTTGTTCTTGAAACGCTGCACACGGGTATGCTCAGTCTCATGGAATACCAGTGATTTTAACAGCCGCATCATCCATGTGCCATGAAAGCAACCAACAGGATCACGCATTCTCTTAAAGCAGGTTTTACCAACCCACGAAGACAGGGAACGAGCTGCCACGGCATTGACATTTCTGCTAACCGCCAGAATCCTTGCCACAATGATAAAAGTTTTGAGAGTTGTTGCATTTCAGGCAGATAAAATCATATGATTTCATCATGAGTACCTCGCGTTTATTTGGAAGTACATGTGTTTTGTGGTGAAATCGATCACACGACAATCTTGAGGAATCCTCAACTTTCATTCAACTTTACAATACAAAGAGAACAAATAGGAGGAAAATTATGGCTTTTGACTTTGGCAACCAACCGGGAGGTCAACCCAATCAGCCCGGTAGGGTCGGGCACATGTTTCGGTCGGCGTCTCGCATCGTTTTGATTGTTGTGGTGTTGCTGGTGGTAGCAACAGTGGGCATGGGCGCTTTTACGGTCATTGATGAGGGTTACATGGGCGTGAAGTATCAAATGGGGCGCATTGTGGACATCGGTCTTGCAGCAGGACTTAATTTTAAAATTCCTTTTTTACAGACAATCAAGACCATCGACGCGCGTGAGCAAATGTACGAAGCCACAACCAGCGCCTACACAAAAGATACTCAAACGGTTGAAAATTTGCAGGTGAAGCTCAACTATGCCTATGACCGGGCGCAAATTGACAGTCTGATCCGAACGGTGGGCGTAGAAAATGTGACGACAAAGATTATTATTCCCCAGCTGCAATCAACCATGAAAAACGAAATTGGGCAGGTGCGTGCCGAGGATTTGGTGCAGAATCGTTCGGCCATCCAAGAGAATATTGAGGAAACATTGCGCACCAGTCTGGCAAAAAGTGGAGTCGTGGTGACGAGCTTTGCCATGGAAAACATTGATTTTGAGGACGGATTTGAGGAATCCATCCGTGCAAAGGTTGCGGCAGAGCAACAGGCACTGACGATGCAGAACAAGACCAAGGAAAAGGAGGAGCTGGCTCGCCAGCAGGTGATTGAAGCGCAGGCAATGGCAGATAGTGAAAAGATCAAAGCCGACGCGCAAGCCTACGCCATTGAGATCTTACAGCGACAGCTGGCTACCAGCCCTGAATATATCCAGCTGCAACAGGTCGAGAAGTGGGACGGAAAAATGCCCCAGGTTATGGGCGGAGATGTCAATCCCTTCGTCGCAATTAACGCGGGAAGCGCTGCAAAATAATCAATGATATCGCATCCAAAAGGGGAGCGTTGCAGAATGAAAATTCTGTGATGCTCCCTTTGCTGATGATTCTATCAGTACGCCATCCTGTCAAGACCATAGAAGAGTCCACCACACAATCAAGAGAAACACCAAGACACAATTGCACAGCACTTAACACAAAGCCACAAACATTTTCAACAATATTGAGAAAAACAAGAGAAATGTCCAAACATGTAAGTACTAAAGTACAACATGAGCTTACAAAAATGGACACTCGAGCGGCGCGCTTGTCAACATTGATCTGGCAGAGTCACCTGAAAAAGTCAAGCGAGAGCTGGCATATGACTTGCATACATATAAAACAGAGGTATCCTGCAATGGCCTCATCTGATCAACACAATGTCTTGACTTGAGCTCTTGCACCCCAAGAGCAACGCAAACCCGGGAAGGAGGCAAACCGTTGGAGAACTAGAGAAACGTTGATCCTTCTGCAAACACCTGTTGCCCATCATCCGGCAGGAATGCCCTGGCCCGACGTTCTGTCATTCCTATGCGACTGGATTCGGAAATGACCATTTGTTCATCCCATGATTCCGCGATGGCTCACCGCGTTGCAGCTTGTGAAACATGTTTGCATCCAACAATATGAGAGTGGAGGTAGGAAGCATGTCTATTGCCGCAGTCGTATTTGTCGTGTATTTGGGCTTGACCATCATGATGACGGTTGTTTCTATGCTCAAAACCAATCAGCATAAGTCTACAGACAGTTATATCTTGGCCAATCGTTCCATGATCTGGCCATTGGTTGCCTTCGGCTCCTTCGGCGCGGCGGTCGGGGGAACCGCAACGGTGGGCGCCATCGCAAATGTTTATATCATCGGAATTTCCGCATGTATTTATGGCATGTGCAGAGGCGCAAACTCCTTTGCATTTGCCGCATGTGCTGAGAAAATCAGAGGGTTAAAAACACCAAACCCCGGCATTATCTGTGCAAAAGTCTTTCAGCCGATCGACGAGATTTATTACATGTTTGCCATGGGAGTGACATTGGTCGGTCTGATCGGCGTACAGGTGATGGCCGCAGCTGCCGTGTTGCCGGCCGTGTTCCCAATTTCCTTCCAGACGGCGTGCCTGATTTGTGCGGTGTTGTTTGGCGGCATTACGTTGGTAGGGGG